>JAKOXJ010000046.1 GCA_029781075.1 bacterium
TGTTAGAGCTTACAACGATTCTCATCAGCACCTCAAATCCTGGGTGTTGAGTCTTCGCTTCAATTGCATCAACAATAGACTGATCAGAACTAGAGAGCTCTTTAGGTTTATCGTCCTTCTTATCCCCCCAGTCTGGAACTTTCCAAGGAGCCTGAATAACTTGTTTAACAGGTATATTGGCTACCGACAGACCCTTCTTACCCTTTTCACCCTTCTTCTTTCTACTGGCTACCCCCTTAGCAGTCTTAGCCCAACCTTCGTTAGCTGGTCTTACCAGTATTTGTAAACCTACTCCATCCTGCTTATTAAGAGATATAAGTGAATTGAGTAAAGACTGCATGGTATCACGTTTAGTCTCTTGGAATGTAGCTATTGGGTAGGCAAAATCCTTTGCTAAATGAATCTCCCCACCTATAGTTCCTCCTATCTTACCGACAGCATTGAACAAATTATGTTCCTCCACTTCTTCTACCCTGGCTGATGGATATGCGCTTGTTACTGCCTGAGTAATAACGTCTATTAAGGATACTGGTGCAGCTACATAGTAATTAATTGTGTTGTTCACTGCCACTATCTCGAATCCAACATGTTTCTGACCATAGAAGTTAGCCTTGAATCCCTTTGAGGTAGTGCTAGCTAGTATATTGTACATCACTTCCGCTGGGGCTATTGTCTCTTCTACAACGTCTCTCTTATCTCTACCTCCGCCATCAATATCCTCACTAGAAGGAGGTAGATGTATCATCAAAGAAACCATCTTTAGGCCTCGTTCATAATTCTTGAATTCTCTACTATTATTTCTATACCCAATAAAAATAGCCAGCGCTACTAATGCTACTATTAGCAGAATGAGCAAAAAAATAGTTAATATAAACAACATTTACAGTGGTTATCCGTCTCCTTCGGGTAACTTAACATCTTTATTAAACCTTTTCTTCATATAGTCAGCCTGCAATCTAGAAACAGCCCTTTCTTGCAAATAAGGATCAAATTTTGTTTGTTCAACAATCCTTTTGGCTTTGCTAATCCACTCTTTCTCTATATCATCTTTATCGTCCGCAACAACTGGGGTCTGAGCAACAATAGTACTTCCGATTGCAGGCTTTGCGATACTTTGAGGAACAGTGGTGGCAGAGCCTTGATCATCGTTATTATTAGAAGAGTTATCATCAGAAGTTGTTTTATCATCACTTAATCCTTCAAAGTTTGCTAGACCCGCCTCTACCCCTACAGAACCGCCTGCCCTTAACAAATCTGCCGGATCCTTAACTGGGGTATGTTCTCCAGCGCCTAGCGGTTGCCTATAAGCCTTCTCTAGGTCATCATGAGCCTCTCGCTCTAGCGGTCCAGCTTCTACTTTAGGTAATTGAGGATTCATATTTTTACTCCACCCTTACTGACTCTAAGCAAACATAAGGACCACAATTAACTTAATCTACCCCTGTTAGCAAAAAGCTTTGAGTCATACAAAACTATACGTATACATTATATAGCCCCTCGCTGTATAAATCCAGAATAAAAGTAGAATAAATAAAAAGCCTAGGGATCTTAAACAACAAGATCCTCAGGCTTTTTATTTATTCTAAGAGCAAAGTCTAGTCCAACACACAAATTTTGGACTAGGCTTTATCTTTAACATCAATGTACAAAAGTAGAATATTCTATTCTAACTTTACAAAAAACACTAGGAGGTATTCTGAGCAACAAATAACGCTCTGGTAAAAATAAATAGCGCTTGCCCACCCAGAATTACCTTTAACCGATCACCCTCCGCAGCCTTTAGGGCCACTTTGGGTGTTACATTTAGAGATTTTAGGACTTTTATTTTTGTAGTTTTTGTTTTGTCTTTTGGATCTCTTGATTTAAATACTAGCATAAGCACTTTATAATTTCAAGTGCCCCATAATCAGTGTCTTTGTACTGAGAAGTCCTTATCCTACCCTGTTAAATACCTGTGGATAAATTATTTGTACAAAAACTAAAAAAGTTGTTGACTTCCAGAAACTTAAGCTCTATTATCTATAAGTAGCACTTGAACAAAATTAGTGCTCAAAAATAAAAAAGAACCAAAAACACTACTCCTTCTCTAAAACTAAAAAGCAATGACAACTCGCAAAGTCATTGCTTTTTTCTTACCTAAAAATCTAGAATAAACTATAAATTCGATCTTCCGAATTTTCCTGAATATAAATCCCTAATCTCCAAAAACTATGATCGCAACTATCTGTTCTTCTACTAATATTGGCTACAATGGTGAAAAAATAATGGTCGAATGTGACCTTATGAATAGCCTTCCAGGCATAACAATCGTGGGCCTTGGGGCTAAAGCCATAGACGAGTCAAGGGAACGTATAAGGAGCGCTATCAAAAACTCCTCCCTGAAGATGCCCACTAAGAAGGTAACCCTTAATCTGGCACCAGCAGACCTTCCCAAAGACGGCACTAGCTATGACCTCCCTATGGCACTTTCCATACTTGTTAGCGCAGGTGAATTACCTAACAATAGTCTAATAAACAATAGCTCCTTTATAGGAGAACTCTCTCTGGATGGCTCAATAAGACCAGTCAAGGGGATAATCTCCCATATAGAGGTAGCTAAAAAGAATAACTTAGAGAATATTTTTATACCCCAGGGGAATAGCTCTCAAGCTTGGCTCATAAGCGGGATCAATGTTATCCCCTGTA
>JAKOXJ010000058.1 GCA_029781075.1 bacterium
CACCTTCCTTATCTGGGTGATACTTTACTGCAAGCTTTCTAAAAGCCTTTTTGATCTCATCGGCAGATGCGGATTTTGGAACTCCTAAAACTTCGTAATAATCTCTTTTTTCAGCCATAATGTTACCAGTAAAATCTTTGTTTAGATTCTAACATATTTAACCTTATTCTAGCACTCAAATACTTAGAGTGCCAATATATCCATATTCAAAAATACCAAATTAAAGTAAACTAATCCAGTAGCTCCAGAAGCGCTGAAGAATAAGAATTATTATCAGACCATAGATCGAAACGATAACTTCGAGCGTATACTTTTCGACAATAACCTTCAGTTTAGCCGGGAGTCTTATAGCTTTTTCTCCTAAAGCATATCTTAGAGTTGTCACAAAGCTTACAATTGTAACTGCCCAGGCCCCAGAGCAGTATAGGCAAATTGAGCCTATCTCATAAAGGGTCTCATGTATGAGCCAGCCACAGAATAGGGTACCTGCCACTGTTCCAGCCAAGTAGGCTTGCCACCACCACTTCTTAAGATTCTTTGCCCCAGCCAAAAGGACCATTCCGACAGAAATCACTAGACCAAAACCAAGTACTCCAAAAACCGGGTTCGGAATAGTAAAGACACTTGCCTCAGGGCTATTAATGATTGGCGAACAAGCCACTACTGGGCTCAAAGAGCAGCTCGTAATATGCCCAGGATCTTTTAGGAGAGAAATTTTTTCGATAGTTAATATCCCCGCTGCAGCTAGACCAATAGATCCACAAACAATCAGTATATATGGGTAAGCTTTTTTAAAATTCTTGCCAGAGATCTTTCTTATAAGTAAAAGTTCTACTATTAACAATAGTAAGACTAGCCCGTAGAATACTTTCACTGAGCCACGAGTATGAAAAACTGCAACCCATGTAAATACTAAGGGGAGCGTAGCAGCAATGAATTCCAACCTAACTTCTTTATTAAATATCTTCATCTACCTACCAGTATAGCACCACAATCATCCTAATCAATCTATGCTAAAGTACTTGACATTATGGTTAAGCTTTGCTAGAATACTAAACATAAACATTAAAAAGTTTAAAAATAAAGACAAAGCAAATAAACTAAAATATATAACAATTTTATGGCAGAAGTAATAAAGATTTCATCAGCACCATCTGTTCCTCGTGGCCCTAAGGTCCCAGTGGCATACACACGTACAAGAAAGGGTCAAGACGCTCCAGGCACAAGTCGTGATAGGGCTGGCACTAGATCTATGGATCGTGAGAATGGAAGCGTTTCTGGTGACTATCCACTTCTAAGCGAGGCTGCTCTTAGGAGAGTCGAGAAAGCAGGAATGCTTGTTGCTGCCGGTGCAGTTGTTGCTCTTTCTATATATGGATTATCACATGCTCACACTCCACATGTAGAGCAGAAGAACCCAAGTGGTATCCCAACTAGTGGCGCCGAATCAGAATAGGGCTTAATTTCTATTTTAAATTTAATACATATGTTGGATATGCGTAATAGTATCACTCTCAGACCAGTAGGCATAGGTGTATATAGTACCGAGCCATTCCTTAAAACCATCAATGATGATATAGGCGGGAAAAACGCAGCAACCGAAGGTAAAATAGCCGCCACTCAGTACTTAAACCGCACAGAGGGTTACCGTAAACCCCTGAGCTATCAGGTAAGAAGTATTGGTCTGCAAGTTTTAGAGATCGCTCGACTGGCTCCATCAGTTATGTTAGAAACCTTGAAGGGAGAGAACTATGAGTAATATACATCTTTCACCAAGAATTGGAGACTCTTCCTATAAAGAAAGAGGGGAGGCCTCACATCTAAAAGAAATTGGAATGGCCCTGGGTGCAGCAGTGGTAGGGGCCGTAAGCCTTGTGACTGTGATGTTTGGAGTTAAGCATGACACAACCGTGACGAACCCCGTAGTAAAAAGTGACACCGAGAAAACCTTAGCTGTAGACGTAGACACCTCATCACACGGGGATGTTGTTCATATCTCGAACAAAGAGGGAAGTGGTAACTAGTCTACTAAACCACTAGGCTGACTAACCTACCAGTGACATAAATTTCTTTTTTGATCTCTTTTCCGTCAATATGGAGGGCAACTTTTTCGTTTTCTTTAGCTAATTTTAAGACCTCTTCTTGAGAAGCATCTTTATCAACTTTAATTTCAGCTCGGATCTTACCATTAACCTGCACTGCGATAGTTACAATATCAGCTATTAGGTATTCTTCATCCCACTTTGGCCAGGTATCAATATGCACAGAGGTATCGTGGCCAAGGTCTTGCCACAATTCTTCAGAAATGTGCGGAGCAAATGGTGCTAAGCAGGCGACCAGACTTTCTAGGGCAACTTGCCAGACTCCAGACTTACTGAAGCCTCCACTTTTGAGCCTAGAAAGAGTATTTAAATATTCCATCATGGCAGCAATAGCCGTGTTGGTCTGATCATTCTCTATATATTTAGTAACCTTATAGACCATCTGACTGTTAGCGATTTTTATTTGCT
Source organism: bacterium (assembly GCA_029781075.1). Taxonomy (GTDB): domain Bacteria; phylum Patescibacteriota; class Saccharimonadia; order Saccharimonadales; family HK-STAS-PATE-42; genus HK-STAS-PATE-42. Next base: position 2,511 of record JAKOXJ010000058.1, read on the forward strand.
TAGCTGTTTCTTCATTAACTTCAGTATCACCAGTCTCCATATATTCCTGGACCATATTCCACACTCTGTTCAAGAACCTGAAAGTACCAGGTACACCTTGAGGGTTCCAGCGAATATCTTCTCCAGCCGGAGCTGCAAACATTAAGTAAGTTCTAAGTGCATCTGCTCCATAGCCACTATTTATTACCTCAAGTGGATCAACACCATTACCAGCAGACTTTGAGAAGTTACTTCCGTCTGCAGCCAAGATCTTTCCATGGTAAAGCATTTGGCCGATTGGTTCTGGGTTATCAACAAGACCAATCTTATTAAAAAACCTACCAATGAACCTAGCATAGAGTAGGTGAGCAGTAGCATGATCAGCACCATCATAGAAGTCTATAGGCATCCATTTATTAGCCGGTTCACTTTTGAATATTTTCTCTTCGTTGAAAGGGTCAAGATATCTATACAAGTACCAGCTACTATCAATATATGTATCAAGAGTATCGGTCTCTCTTTCAGCGTCTTTACCACATTCGGGACATTTTACATTTAGCCAATCTGTCGCTCTAGCAAGCGCACTGCGACCGTCACCACTTGGCTTAAAGTCATCAAGTTCTGGTAAGACTACCGGAAGATCTTCATCCGGGACTAGTACTGGTCCGCAATCTGGACAGTTAATAATTGGTATTGGCGCACCCCAATATCTTTGGCGCGCAACAGACCAGTCACGCATTTTGTAATTAACTTTTTCTTCAGCAAGACCTTTCTTGGCTAACCAGGCTGTGATTTTTTCCCTAGCTTCAGAACTCTCCATCCCAGTAAACTCGCCAGAGTCAATTAATATGCCTTCATCCGTGTATGAATATTCTTTTGCAAGAACTTTTTTAGCCTCTTCTTTATCTTCTGGAACAACAGCTACTCGAGCTGGAATGTCAAACTTATTTAAGAACTCAAAGTCTCTTTCGTCATGTATATCACCAAAGACAGCACCAGTCCCATACCCTGCCAAAACAAAGTCACCAATCCAAATAGGGATCTCTTCATTATTCGCTGGGTTAATCGCATATGAGCCGGTAAATACTCCAGTTTTATCTTTGTTAGCTTGGCGCTCAACCTCTGTCTTGCGCATACTAGCCTTAATGTATTTATCAACTTCTTCAGAACTCTCGTCGGTAGTTAATCTTCTGGCAAGTTCATGCTCTGGAGCCAGAACTATAAACGCACCACTAAACAGAGTGTCAATTCTAGTTGTAAACACCGGGATTACTTCTTCTGAGTCTTTGACTTTAAATTTTACTTCAGCGCCGACGCTGCGACCAATCCAGTTCTTTTGAGCGAGCTTAACACCTTCTGTCCAGTTAAGATCATCAGTAGCCTCAAGCAATTCATCTGCATAGGCCGTAATCTTAAAGAACCATTGCTTAACCTCTTTTTTCTCGATTAGCGGGTCATCGGCTTTTTCGTGTCTCCAACAC
>JAKOXJ010000087.1 GCA_029781075.1 bacterium
CTCCAGAATCTGTCTTCAGAGTTAATACTCCGAAAGAATTTAGATCTGTTGAATACTGACCAGCTACAAGTGTTCCGGGATGATTTGTACGATAACCTATATCATCTCTAAGTAAGTAAATTGAGCTGTTACCGGGGATTACTGCCCCAGCGGGAAGGGTGTAATTAATGCCTTCAATAGTCCAGTCCGATATATCTACAGCTTGGGCAGAATCATTATGTAACTCTATAAATTCTTCGGAGTTTATGTCACTTGGGTTCACTGTTTTTATAGTAATAGATTGTTTCTCTTGCTCGGTTTGTGACTCTGGGATTGCCCAATCTTCTCTTAGGTAGCCCAACAGAGTCGTTTTAATCTGATCTATAGTTGCTAGGTTATCTTGTTTGGTTACCCTTAAATAACTTGGCCACTTGGCATTATCCATATTCGTTAGCTCTTGATGTTGATTTGCTAACTCGTTGTATTTATTTAAAAATTGATCATTTAGATAAAACTTATCAATTAAAGTTCTGAGCCTTCTATAATATGCCTGTCTCAGATCGGGCTGATCATAGATCGCGGTCTGGTACCATCTCTTAGAATATTGTCCGGGGTATAGGTCGTGGGGGCTAACAAGTGTCTTTGGGTCCATCGGCTGGAGGGCTAGGTCGAGATCCCAGTACATCGTTGACCATCTCCCTGTGCTCTTATCTTTGAAGACAATAGTGTTGTGATCTATCGCATGATCTAAGTGCTCTATAAGCGGCGGGAAACACATCGTGTTTATTGCCGTTGGAATATTATTGTTATCAAGGGTGTAATTCCTACCTGCAGTACTTTTTGGATCTTGTTGCATAGAATTGTCCCATGCATAAAGCTCATTTATATCTCCTCCGCTAATTGATTGACTATAATCTTCATAAAGATCACCGTTGTTAAAGCCATATTGGGCTTGCCATTGTTTTTCGTATTTATTGAATAGGTTGTATGCACCTTCGAACTCTCCATTCCTTTGGACCCTTACAGTTACAAACTCTGGAGTTGTCATACCCATCTGTTGTCCTATCCACCACTGTGAAGGAACTTTAGAGATCTGTTCTGCACGGTAGTCTGCATTAAGGTGGAATTGGTCTGTTGGAACTGTCATCCCTGGGAGTTGGATAGTATTACCTTTTGGTAGATAAACTTTATAGCCATGCTTAGGGAAGTAGAGAGTGTTATTTCCCTTTATTCTTATTTGGGCATTGTCGTATACGTCATTTCCGTAGGCTATCACACAGGGGTATTTGATAACATCATTAGGATTATTATTAATGTCGGCATAGCTCGTATCATCTATAAACCATTGGAGTACAGGTTCTGGAGTTGTGATAGAAGAGTCTTGCACGGTGTAGCCATAGTAGTTTATTGAGTCATCGGTGCTCGGTTTACTTGCGCTGCCAGAGTTATTTGTGGCAGTAACTTTAAATCTTACGAGCTGGCCGGCGCTTTGACCTGGTATTGTAGCTCCAAACTTTCCATCTCCAGAGGCACCATCATTATGACTTCCGTCATCATACATAGTAAGGGAGTTTTCTACGCCAAACATAACTTTATATTTGAGTTGGACACTTGTGGCATTAGTAATATCTGCAGTGATATTTACAGAGCTGTTTGGGGCTATATCATTAGGATCGTTTACATTGCTAACAGTAGGTAGTGGGACATTATAGACACTGTTCTGTATCCCAGGAGTTGGGCTGCCGATACTGGCCGCCCAAGAAGAAGCCACAGTGTAGTCATAGCTCGGATCCTTTAACTCAAGTGAAGGACCAGAGCCATCTGGACTAGTCGGCCAAGGAGATACATCATCATAGGTAAAGTCAGAGATTACAGTTAAACTGTTGTTTACTAGTGTTATTCTCTCTCCTCCGTTATCCAGCTTACCTGTGTAGGTAGCTAAAGTTGTTTTTCCATAGGTAGCTAAAGTCTGTGCAGAATTAGGACTAACTAGAGCATATCCGCCTGCGGAGATACTCATGCCGCTTGTAAAACAAAGGTTTATGCCTCTTGTAAAACACCAACCATTTAGATCAATTGATGATCCCGTAGTGTTATATAGCTCTATAAACTCATCGTTATCAAGATTAGAGTGCGGGTTATACATTAGCTCATTAATAACCACGGAAGGCGTATCGGCACTAGCTTGTTTCTGTAGTATTGGGGTAATGTGGGCGAGTAATGCTAGAGCTAGGCCGCTTAACAGGTAGGCAGGTTCGAGTATCCTCCACTTCTTCATTGATAATATATTAACATAAGCTACTTGTTGTTTGGCAACTATCATTTAGACAACGAAATAGATATAAAGTTTACTTATTGTAGTGATAGTAAGCTATGCTAGTATTATTTATAATATGGTTAAGTTAAAGAGTAATTCAAAAAAGGCTTCTGTTAAGAAATCCTTACTTATGCTAATGAGGTTTACTCAAAACTCTCATGTTTGGCAGAGACGTACGTACATTCCTTTATATTACTATTGTTCAGTAGCTTTATTAAGGTTAGGTATTACAAGGGAGAATCTGGGGTGCTAACTTTATAATGTGTTAAAATATTCTTATTATGTCTAAGTCAATGACAAGAAGAAGGTTAGTATCAGACACCTGGACATTAAGTCCTGATCCTGGTCAAAAAGGTGTTGACAAGAGCGCAACATCGAATACAGGCTAAAGCCTAGAAGGTAATATAAGGGCTATTACTTCTGAAGAGAAGATTCTGTGTGAACTTGGAAAAGATACTTGTCTATTGTATGTTGAGGTAGAAAGAGAAGCAGGGGATCTGGGGACTGAGACTATTACTGTCAATACACAGTGTATACTTTCTGCGTGTGGCGACTGTGTAGGTAGAGTTGACAGTCTGGCAGGAAGAATTGAATCTTTTGTTGAGGTTTCTCTAGAAAAAACTAACGGTAAACAAGAATAAAGCATCATAATCAAAAAATACACCTCTTGGCATAAAAAGAGGCGTATCAAAACGCTTATGCTTGGCAGAGGCGTACGTACACTAAACAAACTTTTTGAGTGCATAGCTTACTACCCTATTGAGTATGACCAATTGCTTGCAAAACTCAGGGAAACTATAGGCGCCAAGCAGAAGAAAGTTATTGAGGGGTTGAGGTATTAGTTTCGCTATTAGTTGTATCTATGCCTAGGACTTTAAGATGATCCTCCAACTCCCTCCTAGCTATATCAAGAACTAACTCGGATCTTACCCTTTCTGCTTCGGCCCTATTTGCCCTTGAATCATAAATGTCTGCTTCAGCTGGGTCCATGCCCTTATATGGACATGTTGCACACAGATTTTTTCCTGTCCTTCCTCGAGCAAGTTTAGTAAGGGCATCTGTCGCAAATTGCGAACTGTTGTACCATACCGCACCCTCTGGGCCAGTTTCTGCTAATAATTCATCCCTAAGTCTACATTTGATTGTAGCTGAGTAGATTGCTTTACCAGCTTCTTCATGTACTTGAGTTCCCCACTGCCCGCCCAGTTTTCTATATACTTCTACAAAGTTATCGCTAGAGGAAAAAATAGTCTTATCCTGTGTACTAAGTTGATTCCAGGCATCATAACCTAATACTCCAGTAGTTTTTCCATCAAATAAAGTTAGGGTAGCCCTCCTGATGTCATCACTCGCCATTACGGGTTTCTCCACCGTCTTAATGGCAGTTTTAGCCTGTTTTACATCAATTTTGGCTAGCTTACAATTTGTTGGGTTTGGCTTTCTATTTATCATGTCCATTATTATAGCATATAGCACATAAAAAAGCAATATGCTCCGTAGATATATAACAAATGTAAGATCTATGTCTAACAGTGGTATCTAAAATGCTTATACCCGGAAGAGACTCACGTACCTTATCCAAACTTTTTGAGAGTATCGCTAACTACCCTGGTGAATATGAGAATCTACTAGTTAAGGCTAAGGAAATTCTAGGTGCTCCTCAGAAGAAATTTATTGCGGGGTTAAGGTATTAGAGAATTATAATACCGCCACCAGTGGGTTCCTCACCAGAGAGAGCAGGTCTGCCTGGAAGTTGATACCAGACGGTGGTTGAGCCATCTGTGTCAGTTGTTACTTCTATTGCTCGCAAGGCGGCTGACCCCAAGTTAGATGGGTCTATCGGTCTCCTCGGTACAGAGGCTCCTTCAAGACCATCCTCTCCACCTAGATCAACCGCAAGCCCAATCGCTGCTGGAGGTGTAAATATGGTGTCATCTAACTGTTCATCCTGCCTTAATAAGTCCATTGCTCTTTGAGCTACGCTTCTCTCACCTTTTGCCATAACACGTATACTTTTACTTGATAGGGTAATATTAATACTATTCTTCGTTATCTGCAAGCTTAAGCAAAAACAAAACCCCTAAACTAACGGCGGTAATATAAAACGCTTATGCTTGGCAGAGACTCACGCACCCTATCCAAACTTTTTGAGGAAGTGATCAAGGCCTCTGACGAGTATGAAAGAATGTTACTTGAAGTCCGAGAAGCTGTTGATACTCCTCAAAGGAAGTTTATCGAGGGGCTGAGGTATTAGTTTATTGCTCTTATAGTAGCTTATGCTTGCATAACTATTTAGTTGAGTTAGAATTTATAGCTAAGAATGACAGGAGAAACAGGAAATGATTATAGCGACCTAGTAAGTCTGCTTGCTGAGCCAGACCTATTTGATGGTGACCAAATGCCTGTCGGTAGAGACTACCTTTTAAGTGGTTCTAAGTTGGCCGTAGACCTAGCTATGGGGCTAGGAGTACTACCAATTTGTGCGTTGCCTACCATTGCAGGAGCTTCGGGAGTAGTCGCAATAGACCATACTAATCCCCTGTTTCGCCAGATTCGGATTGGCTATATGGGACGACCATTCAGGATAAATAAACTTACCACTATGCCTGGGATACCTGGAGAAACTCACAGTAATGGTAGGCACGATGACGAGCGTAGGAGTAGCCTTGGAAAAGTTTTGAGCTTACTGAGAATAGATGAGGCACCCCAGCTAGTGAATGTGGCCAGAAGAGAAATGTCAGTTATTGGCCCTAGACCTTTAATAAGACCCTACCTTACCGAGGTAAGGTATCTAATAGGTTATAAAGAGGCAGATGAGTGGATGAAAGTGCGTGCTTTAGGTCGACCTGGTATCTTTGATGAATACAGTAACTGGTGGCATAGCCAGCCTGGCCTGGAAATTGATCCTGCGGAACAGTTAAGGGTGAGGATTAAAATGGAGAAGAGGTATTTTCTAGAGACTGCCTCAAGTGCTGAGGACTTTAGAGTATTGAAAGAGACATTAAGTCTTTTTGGAGCAACAGCAGCTAGACACAACCCAATTCCAGGTATTGTACAAAGGTTAGCTCGGAAGTAGCAAATTGTATGGAGACAAGATTGGGAGAGCAAGCAAAGACTGAACATACATATAGTAGAGGTGTGGATATCTTTGTGGTCGCCGCTCAGTCTTTTGGCTTCAAACCTTCTTTGGGTCAAGTGGAGGAATGGGGGAAGCTGCTTGGAGCGGCCCGTATCTTGGACGACTTATTGGATAGTGAAAAACCACAGTCAGAACGTGAACAGGCATATGACAGGCACGTAGAGGCGATGTTTAACCAACCCGAGGAAAACGTGCCCATACTTGAACCTGAGTTATTCTCTGAGATTAGGGCTTGTTCCGAAAAGTGGTCCACTACTAAGGTCGTTAAAGTTAGGAGTCTTACGGAAAACGTAAAAGACGTAGCCTCTACTAGGAGAGACCTTACATCAGCAAGAGAATTAGGGTTGCTAGGGCTAAGAGAAGGCACAGAGACTGCTCGTTTATTCGAGGTTGACTCACCTCTTTGGGTTGGAGAGCAGGATTTTAATATTTGGTTAGAAAGATTATTGAGATTCGGAGTGGTTATAGACACGTCACTGGATCTACCTGAAGACTATACTAATGGCCTAACTATGGTTCAGCCAACTAAATTTAATCAGATAACTATAGCACGTTGTGGAGCCCCAGAGATTAAGCCACTACTAGCTAGAACCCCGCTAAAACTTTACTGGATGCTGGCAAAAGCAGCTGGGGCTGTTGCTGATGACACTAGAAAAGATACTGACTCAAGGATAACAAGACCCCTGTATTAACGGGGTCAAATAAAACATAAGCGTTTTGGCAGAGATGTACGTATACTAAACAAACTTTTTGAGGAGGTGGTTAAATGCCCCGATGAGTGTGAAAGGATATTGATTAAAGCTAAAGAAGCCATAGATGTCCCGCAGAAGAAGTTTATTGCGGGGTTGAGGTATTAGCGATCTCTCCATACAAATCTGGTCGCCTCTGCTTAAAATTGTGTGGTTCGTAGGAATCTAGATCAATGGCTACTTTAACTATCTTATTGGTACCCCCTACTAAAGATATGCACTCACCCCTTGGACTATAAGCATAGGCTATAGGGATCGCATCATTGAAGTGGCTACAACCAATCATAAACACACCGTTTTCACTTGCCCTGGCACAGGCGATAGAAGACCACTGCTTAAACTGCTCTTCATTCCACA
>JAKOXJ010000032.1 GCA_029781075.1 bacterium
TTATAATCTCTTCACTAACTCTTTCTGGGTCGGCAGCCGGTAGATCGATCTTATTTAAGACCGGCACGATAGTCAGATCTGCCTCCATCGCTAGATAGAGATTCGCAAGAGTCTGAGCCTGAATCCCCTGAGTCGCATCAACAACCAGGATAGCACCCTCACAAGCTGTTAAACTCCTGCTAACTTCATAGGTAAAGTCAACATGGCCCGGAGTATCAATGAGATTAAGCTCACAGCCCTTCCACTGCATCTGAACAGGAGCCAATTTAATAGTTATACCTTTTTCACGCTCCAGATCCATCTTATCAAGCAGCTGCGCTTTCATTTCACGCTTTTGTACAGTACCAGTTATCTCTAACATCCTATCTGCCAAAGTACTCTTCCCATGATCAATATGGGCAATAATACAAAAATTCCTAATTTCCATTACTTATTATTATAGCATCCCTGTTATACAATTGACCGATGTAATTGTAAAAGTGTATAATAACATTCATGACTAAACAGACAAAAAGAATTAATTACGGACTATCCCTAGACATACCATCAGGGAGTGCTGATGAGCAAACCGCTAAGGCGTTTAGGCGTATAAGAGATGGTGCGATTGAACTAGATGATATCGCTGGCGACGAGTCTTTGATTTTACTCACTTGTAAGGCACTCAAAGAATCCCCAGCCTTAAGTATGGCTTTAACTGAGCCCAAATCTGTATTCGAAAGAAAGGTCTCATCCGCAGGTGTTAACGCTTGCAGTGCTGTCGGTGACAGCACTCCTGGGTTTGGTTAACATACTACTGGACGATGACTGGTTTTCTTACCAGTTTAAGCACTTTATCAATAAATGGCTTGATCTCTTGTAGTTTAGCCATATAGCTCAAAGCCACATAGAACACTCCACTGACCAAACATATCGTTAAGAATTTTGGGATAAGAGGGAAGAAGCCTTGATCTGTTGCACTCACCGGCAAAAGATTAACCATTATATAAGTCACAAAAGTTGTGGCTCCACCAATGGCTAAGATTCTAGGAAGTGGTTCAAACAAACCTTTGTTTAAGAACCCCCCATGGAGTTTTTTATTTAATAAGATTGACATGACGACTGCCTCAGCCGTACCAGCAATTGCAGAAGCCATGGCGAGCCCAACTAGACCATATCTCTCTGGACTTGAGAGCCAGAATATTAAAACAATACTTAGTAAAAGTGTCATAACAGAAACTTTGAGCGGGGTTTTTGTATCCTGCTGAGCATAAAAGGCCCTCGCCAAAATATGGTACAAGACCTTAAATATAACCAAGATAGAAAGAACTCCTAGAACCGCCGCTACAACTGGTTCACCCCGACTTGCTAGGATTCTGGCTAGATAACCACGACAGAAGAATGTCAGTATCGCTGCCGGGACAGCCAACCAAAACATTACCCTGACCGTTTGTTGCAACTCTTTTTTAAATAGATCTGGTCGACCCTGTCCGAGCCTCTCGCTCATTTTAGGGAAAGCTGCTGTTGATATGGCCATACCAACAATTCCTACTGGCACATTAAAGAGTTGGATGGCCGCGCTGTAAGTCGCAATTGATCCAACCGCTAAGACCGAAGCTCGGTTTAGCTCTATTAAGACAATAAGATAATCTATACCTTGGTCTAGACTTCTTATGGGCGCAGTCTTCAGGACATTTCTAAAACCATGGTTCTTCCAGTATATTTTTGCATGATAAACTACCCCTTGGCCACGTATACCAAGTGCCACAACAACCAGCTGACAGATCGCTCCAATAACTACACCATAGGCAACTCCCATTATTCCGAGTCGTGGCGACAGAATCAGCGTTCCAAAAATAATCCCAAGGCTATAAACAATCGGTGCAACCGCATAATAGAGGAATCTTCCCTTTGCCTGCTGAACAGAAGTTAGAACCGAGCTTATACCAAAGAGGATGGGATTAATCGCAAAGATACGCATCATGCTAATTGCCAAGAACTGCGTCTCAGGGTCTAGTCCGGGAGCAATCAAGTTCCTAAGTATCGGCCCTGCGAATATCAAGATAAATACACCAATTACTGCAGAAGCAATTCCAATCAAATTCAAGAGACTGCTGGTTACTTCCCAGGCACTCTTTTTATTACCACCATGATATCTCTGGCTAAAAACAGGGATAAAGCTTACACTTAAGACTCCAGCGATAAGGGCAAAGTACATAAAGTCAGGGAGTGCAAAAGCCGCTCGATAAGCATCCGTTTGGATACTAAATCCGAAGTTTGCAATGATCAGTCTCTCTCTAAGTAGACCGAGCATATTTCCAAGGAGAGCGCTTGCTGCCAAGAGAGCGGCCGCTGGGCCAACGTTTATCCTGCCACTGGCTTTTTTAGCGATTCTTCTAACGGGCATTTTTTATTTTTATCAAAAAGATTTTCTTAAAGACTTAAGCCTCAATTATAGCAAAAAACCGAGATAAGTCTTTAGGCCTTATCAATTATCTCATCGATAATCCCATATTCCAGCGCTTCTTTAGCACTCATCCAGTAATCTCTATCCATGTCCCTCTCTACTTGCGAAGGGGATTTACCAGTCGCTTCTGCCATCATATCCCTTGATCTTTCCTTGGTCCTTTTAATGTGTTCAGCTCTAATCAAGATATCACTAGCCTGTCCTTCGGCACCTCCTAGGGGTTGGTGTATCATCACTTCGCTACTCGGAAGTGCAAATCTTTTACCCCTTGCT
>JAKOXJ010000009.1 GCA_029781075.1 bacterium
GAACCCCCATTTTTCAATCTAAAAACCAAATAACAACATGAAGGCCATCATCGGTACAAAACTAGGAATGACTCAGGTCGTCAATCAAGACGGTCATCTTGTGCCTGTCACTCTAGTCGAAGCCGGCCCATGTACTGTAACCCAGATTAAGAATATTGAAAAAGACGGATACAATGCCATTCAACTGGGGTACGGAGAATCAAAGAAGTTGAATAAAGCACAAACTGGCCACCTCAAGCAGGCGGCTTCTTCGTCTAAAAAATTAAAAGAATTTAGAGTTGAAGAAACTGATCTAGAAGTTGGCTCTAAGATTACAATCGAAAACTTTGAAGAAGGTGATGTTGTTAAAGTAACAGCTATATCAAAAGGAAAAGGATTTGCCGGAACGATTAAGCGACATAACTTCTCTCGTGGACCAGAGACTCACGGTTCTCACAATACTCGTGGACCAGGTTCAATCGGATCAATGTATCCACAGAAAGTCTTTAAAGGTAAGAAGATGGCTGGACACATGGGCAATGAGCAGGTTACAACTCGTGGCCTAAAGGTAGCCTACCTAGACACAGCAGCTAACATTATCGGCATAAAAGGAGCAGTCCCCGGACCAAATAAGGGGATTGTTTATATTGTGGGAGGCGCTAAGTAAAACTAATATGGCAGAAACAGTAGTAAAACTCCACAAAGATATCTTCTCAGTAGAAGTATCAAACCATGAACTACTTGGTAGAAGTTACCGAGCCTACCTAGCAAATGCTCGATCTGCTCAGGCTGTTGCTAAAAAGCGTGGTGAAGTAAGTGGTGGTGGTCGTAAACCTTGGCAACAAAAAGGTACAGGACGAGCTCGTATCGGGTCTACTCGTGCTCCACACTGGCGTGGCGGTGGGGTAACTTTTGGTCCTAATGGCAACGAAAATTACACTGTAACTATTCCTAAGGGCGCTAAAAAAGTAGCGCTTCGTCAGGCTCTTTCTATCCAGAATAAAGAAAAACTTGTTCATACCTTCCCAGGGCTTAAGTTTAAAGATGGTAAGACCAAAGAAGCTGCTGATTTCTTAAAGAAACAAAAAGCTGATCAGCTAAACCGAGTTCTTGTGGTTGTTGCGAGTAAAGATGAAAAGGTCACTAGGGCTGTCGCTAATATCCAAAGCCTAAAAGTAGTTTCTGCCAGTTACTTAAATGTTTACGACATTCTTAATGCAGATCTAATCCTAATTTCTAATGATAGTCTACCTGTAATTGAGAAGTGGCTGCTAGAAGCAACATCTAAAGTTGGATCTAAAAAAGCAGAAGCAAAGATCTCTACAATCAAGACTGGAGATGCTAAGACTCCAACAAAGACTAACGAGAGGAAGGTCTCAGTTGAAGAACTAAAAGCTAAAGCTGAGTCTAAGAAATCTGGAGGAGAAAAGTAGTATGCCAGAATTAGCAGTAATCCCGCACATCAGCGAAAAAGCCTACGCATCAAGCATTGATAATGTCTATGTATTTAAGGTGCCAACTACTGCCAACAAAGCTGAGGTTACAAAAGCAGTTGAGTCTAAGTATGGTGTAACCGTAACCAACGTAAACCTTCTAAATACAAAAGGCAAGAAGGCTCGCTCTATAAGACGTGGTTCAAAGGCTCAGCCAATCTACGGAAAAAGGTCAGACACCAAGAAAGCTTACGTAACAGTTAAAAAAGGAGATCTAATCCAGATCGAAGCTTTCAGTGAGGTTACTGAAGAACAGGCTTCAAAGGGAGGTAATAAGTAAGCTTATGGCAGTCAAAGTATACAAACCAACCACTCCAGCAAGACGCAACATGACCTCACAGGATTTCAGTGAGATCACTACAGATAAACCTGTAAAATCACTACTTTCTTCTAAGAAGTCTTCCGCAGGACGTAATAATCAGGGTAGAATCACTGTTCGTCATCGTGGTGGTGGAGTTAAGAAGCACTATCGTAAGATCAACTTTAAGCCGGCTGAAGGTACAGTATTTACAGTTGTTCATATCGAGTATGATCCAAATAGAACTGCTCGTATCGCTCGAGTCCAAGATCAGGATGGAAAACTTCATTACTTAATTGCTGGTCTAAACTGGAAGCAAGGCCAAAAGATCACTGTCGGAGAGAAGGCTCCACTGGATGAGGGTAACCTAATGCCACTTTCTAGAATT
>JAKOXJ010000037.1 GCA_029781075.1 bacterium
CTGTAGTAGATTAGAGGATGTTGTTGAAATCCTTAAAAATGGTCAAGCTCCAAGTATAAAGCTCATCCCTGACAAGACTAGCCAGAGAAGCTCTTTCTCAGTCGACTACGCAGAAGTCCAGGGGCAAGCTCAGGCAAAAAGAGCTCTCGAAATAGCTGCGGCCGGTCATCACAACGTCCTGCTCAATGGATCACCAGGCGCTGGCAAAACGATGATGGCAAGAGCTCTGCTCTCAATTCTACCTCCTCCAAGCGAAGAAGATATAATAGAAATAACAAAAATCCATAGCCTTTCGGGTGAAACAACTGAAGTAATTACAGAAAGACCTTTCCGATCCCCTCATCACACCTCAAGCTCTGTTGCTCTAATAGGTGGAGGAAAAATACCCAGGCCCGGTGAGATAAGCTTAAGCCATAAAGGCGTCTTGTTCTTAGATGAGATTCCAGAGTTTCCAAGAGTAACCCTAGAAGCATTGCGCCAACCGTTGGAGGATAAGGTTGTTAATATCTCTAGAGCCAATCAAAACTCCAGCTATCCAGCAGACTTTATGCTAATAGCGACCCAGAACCCATGTCCTTGCGGCTATGCCTTAGATGAAGATCGAGAATGTACCTGCTCTCACCTCCAGACTCTCGCCTACTCAAAAAGGCTATCTGGGCCACTTCTAGATCGTATAGACATGATCGTTACAGTGCAAAAGATAAAACATAATCTACTTCTCAAGGAGGCTACTGGATCAGAGAAAAGCTCAGATATAAGAGAAAGGGTCATTAAGGCTAGAAAAGCCCAGCATGAGCGCTTTAAGGACGCTTCCATGAGTAATTCTCGAATGACTAATGCTCAGATTAAATCCTTAGCCAAACTTGATCCTGAGGCCAAAAGCTTTCTGGATAGCTCTGCCAAAAAGCTTCAGTTATCAGCTAGAGGCTACATGAAGACCATAAAGGTAGCTCGCACCATTGCAGATCTGGCCGATTCTGAAAATATAAAAATAGAATATATAGTAGAAGCTCTACAGTATCGTCACAAATGAGTTAGCTATCTAATAAAACTACACCACTTATGTTATAATTTTACCCATAAAGAACAGTTACAAAAACATTTACAAATAAGAAGTTGAGAAGACGTAGTAGAAACGCAGCCCCAAAGGCTAGAATCAATCGCAACCACCAGATCAGAGCTGAGACTCTTCGTGTTATTTCGGAAGAGGGCGATCTCCTTGGTGTAATGAGTAAGCAAGAAGCCCTTAAGATTGCCGAGGAACAGGGAAAAGATTTGATAGAGATATCCGCTAACTCTGACCCAGCAGTAGCTAGAATAATGGAGTTCGGCAAGTTTAAATACCAACAAGAGAGAAAAGACCGTGCAGCAAAAAAGACTGCCCATGTAACAGAAGTAAAACAAGTCAGAATATCGCTAAAGATCGGACAACACGATCTAGATACAAAACTTAAGAAGATGAAAGTATTCTTAGAGGAAGGACATAAAGTTCGAGTTACCATGATGCTCAAAGGTAGAGAGAACGCCCACCAGGACCTTGGCTTCTTGCGGTTAGAAGAAATCAGTGGTACAATAAGTGAATGGGCCGATATTGACCAACCTGCTAAGCTAAATGGTCGTAATATCAGTATCATCTATCGACATAAGAATTAGAGCCACCTCTAATTCAATATTTATCAAAAATCTATCAAATGCCAAAGATTAAAACACATAAATCTACCGCTAAACGAGTTAAGGTAACCGGATCTGGCAAGATCATGCGTCGTCGTGGT
>JAKOXJ010000017.1 GCA_029781075.1 bacterium
GCTCAGTTCGCTATTAGAAAATACGTAAAGTTAAAAACAGTTTAAGATACTGTTGTGACAAAAGCATAAGCGGGTTGCTTTTAGCTCTGTTGGTTGATAGAATATTCAGCATAAGCTTTAGTCTGGCCTAAGCTGGTGCTAGAGAAGGTGGTAAAAACAAAAATGATCGCTCTAAAAAAACATCTAATTACAGCTAAAAAGGCCTCTTTGATTACGGCTGCAGTTTTTGTTTTGGCGGTCTCTCCAATAACTCAGACCTCTAACAATCAAGTTTTTGCTGACCCTTATGATCAGAGAATCAATGAGCTCAACTCCAATATTGATGAGAATCAGAAGAAGATTGCGGACCTCAAGAGCCAGGGAGATACCTTGGCTAACAAACTAGAGAGCATCCGTTTAGAGACGGCTAGTTTGCAGGCAAAGATTGACGCTAATGAAACTAAGAATAATCAACTTAAGGCGCAGATTACAGAAGCAGAAGCTAAGATTACAGAGAATAAACAGATCCTAGCAAATAGTATAAGAAAGTTGTACATCGATGGCGACATCAGTTCTTTAGAAATACTGGCTAGTTCAAAAAGTTTGAGCGATTATGTAGACAAGCAAGAGTATAGAGACCGAGTAAAGAATAAGATTGCTACTTTGACGTCTCAGGTCCAAGAGCTAAAAGCTCAGATGGAGAAGCAGCAAGTTGAGGTTGAGAACTTGATAAGAGATCAGGTGGGGATGCGAGTTGATCTACAGTCTAAGCAAGATGAGCTAGACAAGTTGCTTAGTGATACGAGGGGTCAGGAGAGCGCTTATCAGAGGCAGGTTCAATCTGATAATTCTGAAGTCGCTAGATTGAAGCGGGAGCAGGCTGCAGCTAACGCAGCAAGGCTGGCCCCAAAGAATGGTGGTATATCGTATGTTCCAAGCAGTGGAATAACAAATGGTGGATATCCCACCTTATGGGCTAATGCTCCACAGGATTCTATGGCTGACAGCTGGGGGATGTATAACCGTGAATGTGTTAGTTATACAGCTTTTAAGGTTTACCAGAGTGGAAGGTATATGCCGTATTGGGGTGGGCGCGGGAATGCTAATAGATGGCCAGCGAATGCTAGGGCTGCCGGTATCCCAGTTGATGATAACCCAAGAGTAGGCGATGTAGCGATTAGTATGAGTGGATATTATGGCCATGCGATGTATGTCGAAAGGGTGAATAATGATGGTACAATTCGTGTTAGTCAATATAATTATGGAGTCCGCGGTGAGTACAGTGAAATGACAGTTTCGTCAGCCGGTCTCTACTTTATTCACTTTTAATAATTCATGCCGAATAATAATAGAGCGAGAGTAACATCTAAGGGCAAGAGTAACGCTGTAGATAGTAGAAAGAAGTTTTTAAGCTTTGGCTTAATCGCTCTAGTTTTCTTTGCTCTTGGCTACAGATCCCAGAACCTTACTTTGCCAAAAGTTTTACGAGGTTCGTCTGTCAGGGTAAGTTCTTCTGTTAATGTTGATGTGGAAGAGATATATTCTAAGCTTCGAGAGAGGTTTGATGGTGATCTAGATAGTAGTTCAGTTGATGCCGGGATAAAGCGTGGCCTGGTTTCTTCCACTGGAGATCCATACACAGCATTCTTTACCAAGGAAGAGTACGCAAATTTCAAGAGCTCTTTAGATGGTAGATTCAGCGGTATTGGGGCAGAGCTCGGTAAGAATGGTGATCAACTAGTGGTAATTGCACCACTGGATGGCTCTCCAGCAGAAAAGGCCGGTTTAAAACCTGGCGATGCAATCTTAAAGATAGATGATGTCTCTACTGATGGGATGGGCGTAGACGTTGCAGTGACTAAGATTAGGGGCGAAGAGGGCTCTAGGGTTAAGTTGAAGATATCTCAAGCAGGTTCTATTAAAGAAGTAGAGGTCACAAGAGGGAACATAAAAGTAGATAGTGTTAAGTCAGAAAAGATCGGTAATGATATAGGTTATATAAAGGTCAGTAGATTCTCTGAAGATACTGATGAACAAGTCAGTGCCGCTGTAAAGAATTTGAGTGCGCAAGGAGCAACCAAGTTCATCCTTGATCTTAGAAATAATGGAGGTGGCTATGTAACTAGCGCAGTTAATATAGCAGGAATATGGCTTAATAATAAGGTCGTACTTTCGGAAAGGTTCCGAGGAAAGGAGATGGACGTAAAGAGAACTGGTTCAGATCCTATTATGGACTTAAGTAAAACTAAATTAGTTGTGCTGGTTAACGAAGGCTCAGCTTCTGCTAGTGAGATATTGGCTGCGTCATTAAACGAGAATGCAGGCGTCCAGCTTGTTGGTCAAAAGACTTTTGGTAAGGGTAGTGTTCAGGATACCGTGGACCTGGGTGATGGGGCATGGCTTAAGATTACTATCGCTCACTGGTTTACTCCAAGGGGTAAAACCATAGATAAAGTAGGAATTGAGCCAACAGTTAAAGTAGACAAGGGTGGAGATGGCCAAGATCTTCAGAAGCAAAAAGCAATCGATTTATTGAATTCTTAATATTATTTTGAGTCTGATACTATAAAAGCAGAAGCTTTATAGTAGAATAAGATTTAAAGAGTATGGAAGCTGAGCAACAAAAGACAATTTTGATAGTTGATGACGATCAGGCATTAGCTGAAGTCTATAGGGCCAGGCTAGAGATAGAGGGATATAACGTCATTATTAAATATGATGGCGAAGAGGCTCTAAAATACTTGGCTACAGAGGAACCAAGTATTATTATTTTAGACTGTCTTTTACCAAAGTTTGGGGGACTAGGAGTTCTGGAGGCTTTTAGGAAGGATAAACCAAAGTCAAAGATACCGGTAATTATGGTTAGCGGTCTGGATAGGCCAGAATACAAGCAAAAGGCGGAAGAGTTAGGTGCCGCGGCATATCTTGTTAAGTCGAGTGTCAGTATTAGCGAGATGGTGGATGAGGTTGCGTTGGCGCTTTCGAAGAGTGGTAAGAAGGTCCCCGTAAGATAGGAAATCTTATTAGTCTAACTTTGTTATAATCATTGTAAGTATAAAGACCTGGGCTTGATATAGTGTCAGATCAAAATTAAATATAATCTCAGGTGAAGAATAAAAAGCTAAAACTGTTCTTGAACTTTGCTACTCTAGTGATCCTGGGCCTGGTGATTTATTCTTCAAGAAAAGATTTAGGTAATGTTGCTAATGAGCTATCAGATGCGAATATTTTTCTTCTTCTTCTATTTATTCCTCTACAGATTCTAAACTATCATGCTTATGCGAGAATGTATCAGGAGACGTTTGATCTCTTAGGGGAGAAGGTGGGCTACTGGGATATGGTTAAGGTCTCTACGGAGATGAGTTTTGTTAATTATGTTTTTCCCTCTGCCGGAATAAGTGGCTTTGGGTATTTTTCTTTGAGGATGAGATCCTTAGGGGTACGCGGGGTCAGGAGTACTATGGCTCAGACCTTGAGGTGGGGGATAGTGCTAGCTAGCTTTATCCCTGTATTGGGCCTAGGCGTTTTACTTCTGGCTCTTAAGAATCAGGCTAATAATATGGTTGTTCTAGCTGCTAGTGGTCTAGCATTTGGTGTTTTTATCTTGATAATGCTGGTAGGTTTCTTGCTAGAGCAGCATAATGGTTTGAGAAACTTTACATTCTTTGTTTTGGAAAAGATAGAGATTATGTCTAACTTTTTAAGGAGGAAGAAGGTCGAGATGCTAACTCCAACTAGAAAGGCAAAGATCACTCGTAATTTTAATAGACTCGAGAAAGACTATAGGGCAGTAAGAGGTAATTGGAAAGGCTTTGCTTATACGTGTCGCTGGGGGATCCTAGCCAATCTAACAGAGATTGCTACTATTGGGGTTTGTTTCATGGCTCTAGGTGCTCAGCCTATCTGGGGGGCAATCATCCTTTCTTATGGCGTAGCTAACATTGGGAGTTTTGTTGGAGTATTGCCGGGTGGACATGGGGTCTATGAGGCTTTAATGACGGCTGTTTTGGTCTCTGCCGGAGTCCCAGCTGGTCTCAGTCTAACAGCTGTGTTAACTTATCGTATTATGACGACTATTCTTTATGTTCCTCCAGGGTATTATTTCTATTCTAAAGCTATTGCAGAAACTAAAGATATGGAAAAGCTGCTTCTTGAAGAAGAGAAATCTGATAAGAAAGATTAGTTTATTAACATACTGCTAGAATAGTAGTATGAGTGGATTTGAGACAGTTCTAAGTGTTAGGCAGCTAACAATGGTAGTTAGTGAAACTATCGCTTTGATACCCTCTAACTTGGTGGTTGAGGGTGAGGTCCAAAAGGTTAGGGTCTATAAAGACTTCATGGTCTTCTTTGAGCTTACTGGAGATGGCCAGTCTATCAACTGCTTTTCAACATTTGCTGAACTTGAGGGAGAGCTACCCAAGGAAGGCAGTAAAGCTCAGGTTACCGGTGAGATCAATCTTGGTAAAAAGACAGAGCTTAGGTTTAGGGTTAGAAAGCTAGTAGAGGCTGGCGGGATTGGTGATACGGCTAAAAAGCTTGAAGATCTAAAGTTGAAGCTTAGAAAAGAGGGCGCTTTTGATGAGGCAATAAAAAAACCTTTACCAAGATTTCCTAAAAAGGTGGCAGTTATTACCTCGGGAGGTTCTAGTGCCTGGGAGGATTTTAAGCGAGTAAGTTCTTCAAGATTTTTAGCAAGTGAGCTGGTTTTATTTAACTCGACTGTGCAGGGTGATCAGGCCGTACAAGAAATTTGTTCAAAACTAGCAGAAATCGAAAGCAGGGCAGGGGAGTTTGATCTCATTGCCATAGTCCGTGGAGGTGGTGCGAGAGGTGATCTGGAGGCTTTTAACAGCGAAGAGATTGCTAGGGCAGTGCTAAACTCTAGTATCCCGGTAATTAGTGGGGTAGGGCATGAAGATGATATTAGTTTGCTAGATCTAGTGGCTGACAGAAGAGCTTCAACTCCGAGTAATGCGGCAGAGATTATCTTTCCAGATTCAAAAGATTTACTCAAAGAAATAATTAGCTTAAGACAAAGAGCTTCAACTTCTATACTATCTAAACTACGATTTTCAGAATTAGAGCTGGAGAATATCAGATCTTATCTAGCTCGTTCAATTGAAGCTCTATTTGGAGACTTGGAATATAAACTTGAAGTTCTAAGGTTGAGACTAAGTGGTATGGATTTTGAAAAGATTTTTGCTCGAGGCTATGCTCTTTTAGAAGTCGATGGAGTACTTCTTAAGTCTATTAATAACGTAAAAAGTGGGGAAGTGGTTGAGGCAACTTTAAGTGATGGTAAACTTAGGTTAGAAGTTAAAGATAAATTAAAGAAATAAAATCTTATGGCTGGGGTAACCTTTGAAGACAAGCTGAAAGAGCTAGAAAAGCTAGTTGCTGAGATAGAGCAGGGGAATGATGGGTTAAATAAGTCTATAGAGAAGTATGCTCAGGCACAAGAGCTAGTAAAAGAGCTGACAGAAATGCTTAAAGGGGTGAAAGAATCGTTGAATCTTGAGCCTGAGGAAGAATCTGAAGAACTAGAAGAGGAAGAAGAGTAGTGAACTGGGGCTGGTTCACACTTCTAGTCTTGTTCTTACCGTTTGTGTGGGCTGTTTTTATCGGGGCGCCGTTTGTGCCAGCTCATAAGCAGGCAATTGGAGATGCTGCTAAGTTAGTAAAACTTTCTAAAGAGGGTAGAGTTGTTGAGCTAGGTTGTGGAGATGGGCGTTTTATGCAGGCCATATCTGAGAAGAAATTAAAGTGTACGGGCTATGAGTTTAATCCCTTTGTAGCTTTTATTGCTAAATTTAGACTTAGGAAGTTTTCAGGTGCAGAGGTGAAGTCGGCTAATTTCTGGAACATTGATCTTCCGGAAGATACGGAGGTTGTTTATACATTCTTATTAGAGAAGTTTATGGGTAGGCTTGATGAAAAGATGAAGTCTGAGGCTAAAAGACTAAACAAGGATCTAACTTTAATAAGTTATGTTTTTAAAATACCCAATAAAAAACCAATTAAAGAGATTGGCGGAGTAAGAGTTTACCGCTACTCGCCAAATAGTAAAAATTCTTGACTTTTATATTAAGCTTATGTTAAACTCAAGAATGTAATAAAAAAATATAGAATTTAAAGATTATGGCACAAGATAAAGTTTTTAAGTCGGGTGATGTGTTTAAAGATTATCTAGGGGTTGCAGAGGTAGTACCTTCGGTTGCGCCGACAAGAAAGCAGTATGATGAAGTTGGCGGAACTGCCATTAATGTGGTTGATGCTCTTGAGGCACTTCATGTAGGTCGGGGTGGAGTTGGGCCAGGATTTAAAAGTCCTAGACAGAACTTTGAGGATAAAGCATTAGTAGGAGGAAATGTTAGCTATGCCAATATATATAAAAAGCTTGCCGATAGACGTAGAATCGAAGATGAGGGGCGTAAGAATGCCAAGGAATGGGCCGCTAAGGCTAAGGCAGAACCTTGGAGGGCTGAAGTTGAAAAGAGTAGGCGTGTTCGTAATGCTAGGGTAGTGGCTGCTCGACAGGAAAAGAGAGATAGCTCTCGTACAGGTAGGAAAGCCTAGCAAATTTTTTGTTCACTATAGTAAAAGATAACTGGTATATTAGGTACTTTTCACATCCATGCATAGTGGGAGTTGAAAATAGCATTAGATTTTAGGCATAATTTTGAGCAGTTAAGCTTAAGTTAATTTTAGTATGCAAGAAGATTTTGCTCAGTATGTAGACTTTAATGTTCCTAAAGGCGAGGAAGTAGGAGGCAAAGAGAACCCTGATGATGTAGCCGAGTGGCTCTCAGAAAGACTAAGTGATGTGGCACTAGATTCGGCTAGAGAAAAGGGTGGTGAAGTTGGGCCTACACAAGTAAAAGTACCCGGTAATGATGGCGAAACTTTTGTTTTTAGACAAATACCAGGCAGAGAGAGTGAGGTGTTAGAGCTTGATATTATTACAGCGCCAGAAGAAGGCAAAGAGGGTCCTGTGACGTCTAAGACTATTTTGTTTGGGGTTGCTAATGCTAGGGATGCGGCATTAATTGCGGTTAATGGTAATGCCGTTACGAGGGACGGTAAACCTAGCCCTCTAAGACTGGATGAATCTGAGCCAGAGTTTAGAAAAATGCTCGAAGCGTTAGGCGCCTGGAAGAAATTGCGAGATGATGATCATCTTAGAATGACATATGAGTTGAGGTCTATGGTAGATGATAATGTGTCACTGGGGATCATTAAAGATGGTGATTGGGATGGAATAGTTGGGGACGCCTTAGACCAATTTTATCCTAAAGAAGGTACAGTAAGTGAAACTCCGAAAGAGTAAAGCATTGTCCTGAAGTGAAAATATTGGTATAATTTACTCTGTTAATATAAACCGGTTTGGTGAGATTAATCCTCTCTTTGAGATTTTATAGTTTTAAAGAGCCTCTCGTCAGACCCTAACTCCAAAAGAAAGGTTAGGTTAAAAAGGATTATGGCAATAAAAGCTGATATAGAAGAATTGTTTAAAGCTGGTGCACATTTTGGCCACAAGGCTAATAAGTGGCATCCAAAGATGGCCCCTTATATTCACTCCAAAAGAAAGGGCGGACATATTATTAATCTAGAAAAGACTGTTGAGCAGTTAGATAAAGCTCTGCCAGTAGTTACTGCAGCGGCTAAAGCTGGTAAGCCAGTACTATTTGTAGCAACTAAAGCTCAATTAAAATCCCCTGTAAAAGAGGCTGCTTTAGAGGTGAATTCCCCATATGTTGTTGAAAGGTGGTTTGGCGGAATGCTAACTAACCAAGCAACTATGCAGGCTAGAATTAAGCGTCTTAAGATGCTTGAAGCCAAGATGGACAGTGGCGAATTTGCATCACGTTATTCTAAGCTAGAAGTCCAAAGGCTACAAGAAGAACTAGACCAGCTAGAAAAGCAGTTTGGTGGCATTAAGGATATGCAAGGCGTACCAGCTGTTGTTATCGTTTTTGATGCGATGACCGATGCAATCGCAGTGCGCGAAGCTAGAAAGATGAACCTAACAGTTATCGCAGTTTGTGATAGTAATGTTGACCCAACTGGGGTAGACTACGTAATCCCTGCGAATGATGATGCAACTAGCGGAGTAACTCTTATTGCTAGTTATTTTAGGGATGCCGTAAAAGCTGGTCAGGGCGAAAGCAAGTCAGAAACAAAATAATAGGGTAGGAGAGAAAATAATATGGTAGTTACAATAGAAGAAGTAAAAAGACTAAAAGATCTAACTGGTGTTGGTTTAACTGATGCTAAGCAGGCTTTAGAGGCTGCTGGTGGAGACTTTGATAAGGCTCTTGATGAAATGCGTAAGAAGGGTCTAACTAAGGCCGATAAGCGTGCTGAGCGTGAAGCTAGTGAAGGTGCAGTTATCACTTATAATCACGATTCTCGCATCGGTGTAGTAGTTGAGCTTAACTGTGAGACTAGTTTTGTGGCTAAGACAGAGGAGTTTTTACAGCTTGGTCAAGATATTGCGATGCACATTGTTGCTAGCAATCCAGAATTTATCTCGAGTGAGCATATCCCAGAAGAGATCAGAGATGAAAAAGCTAAAGAGTTTAAAGATAAAGTTGTGGCAGAAGGTAAGCCTGCAGATATCGCTGATAATATTGTGGAAGGTATGCTTAAGAAATACTTTGCTGAGCGATGTTTACTAGATCAGCCTTTTGTTAAAGACCAGGATAAAGATGTGGCAATGCTAATCAAAGAGCATATCGCTAAACTTGGTGAAAATATTGTTGTTCGGAAGATGGCGAGAATTGAGCTAGGACAAAGAAACGGCTAAAACTCTTTATTACTTTTTCCATGATGAAAAAGTAAACAAAAAATCTAGTCCTCAGATCCCAACTTACTGTTCAGGAAGTTGGGATCTCGCATCCTGGGGTTGGCTCTTCGGACCACCTGACGATGGGGATCCTCCAGATTTAATTTGTGGTAGAATTACTTATATATGGAGATGAGTGAATTCAAACAGAAACTAGGTCAGGCGATTGGCCGATTGGAAGAGGATTTGAAGAAGGTTAGAACTGGTCGGGCACATCCGGACATGCTTGATGGTGTGCGGGTAGAGGCCTATGGAACTCCGATGCCGCTAAATCAGGTGGCCAATGTAACTGTGCCAGAACCTCAGCTCTTGCAGATTACTCCTTTTGATCCGCAGAACCTAGATGCTATTGTTGAGGGCATTAGGAAAGATGAGGCCTTAGGGTTAAACCCAAGTGATGATGGTCGGGTGGTACGAGTGAATATACCCCCCCTTACGGAAGAAAGAAGAGCTCAGATTGCTAAGCAACTTGGTACAAATGCAGAAGAGGCCAGAATTGTCTCTAGAAATATTCGACAAGATGTTTTAAATAATTTTAAAAAGCAGAAATCTGCTGGAGAAATTACCGAGGATGACCTTAGGTCTCTCGAGAAAGAGGTTCAAGAAGAGCTCGATAAGTTTAACAAGCAAGTAGATGAGCTTGTAAAAGCTAAAGAAGACGAGGTAATGAAGGTTTAATTTTGTACTTTCTTTCTCCCGAAGATGAGAAAGAAACAAAGAATCATCTCTAATTTACGTTATGGTAGAATTGGGGTAATAGTTTATGCTTTTTGTCTTTGGTATTTTTGCTTTTGTAATGCTGGTGGTGCTCCATGAGTTTGGGCATATGGTTGCGGCAAAACGAAATGGAGTAGTAGTCGAAGAGTTTGGTGTCGGTTTTCCTCCAAGGGCCTGGGGAAAGAGGCTTAGGAAAAATAAGGGTGATGATACTCTATATAGTTTGAACTGGTTACCGCTTGGTGGCTTTGTAAAGTTAAGGGGAGAGCATGATGATGCTAAATCTAAGGGTAGCTTTGGGGCTGCCAGGCTAAGAACTAAGGTAAAGATTCTTCTTGCTGGGGTTGGTATGAACTTCTTAACGGCCTTTGTCCTGTTGAGTGGTCTATTTTTAGTAGGAGCACCTAAGTTACCATTTAAATCCTTAGATTTCTATGGCAAAGATCAATTCTATGTAAAAGGTGATACCAAAGTAATTAGCTCAAAGACTTATGTCGGGTCGGTTTCTGATAAGTCACCTGCACAGGAGGCTGGCCTAGAGTCGGGAGCAGTAATAATTAGTATAAATGGGATTGAGCCAAGTGCTCAGACTCCGTTGGCGGATATTACCTCTAGATTTGCTGGACAAGATGTAATTGTGAAGTATGAGAATGGTAATGGTGAGCAAAAACAGGTTAAAGTTAAGCTTAGACAGAAGGGTGCAGAAGGTGGAGTCTTGGGTGTCTCTGCTGTTGAGTCAGTAAAGTTAAGGTCAACTTGGTCAGCTCCGATAAATGCTATTGCCACAATGGGCCAATCAACACAGGCGACATTTGCTGGGATAAGTTATGCTGTTTCTAACCTTGCCCATGGGCAGGCTCATAAGGCTAGTGAAGTGGTAGGTGGTCCAGTCGCAACTGTTGATGCAATCAATAATGTCAGCAAGAGTGGGCTTGCTGATTTAATACTTTTAATCGCTCTAATATCTCTTTCTTTGGGGATAATGAATATTCTACCGATCCCAGCCCTTGATGGAGGTAGATTGTTTCTTATCTTGCTATTTAGGTTTAGAGGTAAAGTTCTAACTAAGGAAAAAGAAGAGAGCATAAATGCCTGGGGGATGGGAGTTCTGTTAACGTTGGTGGCTATAATAACTGTGGTAGATATTGGGAGAATCTTTTAGTTGTTTTAGATGAAAGAAGTGCGGATTACCTGGGATAAGTTTAAGTCTTCTAGGGTTGGATGGGTAATTCTGGTAACTACCTTTGCCATAGGATTTGGCTTATTGGCATCATTGGTTGCTGGCATACTGATTCTGCCTTGGCTACTTAATGAGGGCTCCAAGTATTCTGATGAGCTGCTAAGTTCGGCTTTCCCTTTGGTAATACTTGGTTTGGCTATTCTTTTTACAAAGCTTTTTACTAACAAGAGGGGAATCAAATGGCAGAAGTTTTTAAAGTGGAAGAAGCCAAAGAAGAATGCTTTATGGATAACTCCATTAGCGCTTCTTGTTTATCTAATCGTATTGATTATTTCTATGGTAGTTTTGCAAGTTTTGAGTCCTAGCTTGGCAGGACAGGAGCAGGAAGTCGCTAAAACGGTCAGTTCATCTGCTAATTGGCAGTTAGTGCTGATGGTAGTATCTGTCGGGATAATAACTCCGATTGCAGAAGAAACTTTGTTTAGGGGCTTATTGTTATCTTTATATTCTAGAAAATTAAAAATAATCACCTCAATTATTATCGTTGCAATCTTGTTTGGATTGGCCCATGGCCAGGTAAATGTTGGCATAGACACATTCTTTTTTGGCTTAACTCTAGGATTTGTAACCTGGCAAACGGAGAGTATATATCCAGCAGTTTTACTACATATGTTGAAGAACTGTTTAGCTATCATTGTCCTGACACATTCTTAACCTAAATCACTTTGATGTGTTATAATATGTTTTGTTATGGTATTTGTTAAAAGGCAATACATCCTTGCACCGATCATGCCCTTAGGGGTGTAGTTTTGGTTATTTAGAAAAAAGTACAAAAATAGTTAAGCCCCACTCAAAAAGAAACGAGTGGTTTTTTATATTAAATAATGAGGAAAGAATATGAGAGATTTTGAAAGAACAGATTTAAGAGAAGTGCAGAAGAAGATTGATAATGGATTCGGTTTTGTTGTTGCAGGTCATAATTATGGCCGAGTAGATCGGATGAGCCTTGATGAGAGGGATACGGTTGCTAGTCAAATGGTTTTGGTATTAAG
>JAKOXJ010000025.1 GCA_029781075.1 bacterium
AGCTAACTCCCCTGCTCCGTTTTGATTTTGCTCAATTAAATTCTTTAGTTTACTGATTTGCATAGAATAGACGATATGTTTTGTAGTATAATCTTAACAGATCTAAGGAAGTTATATGTACCCGTAGCTCAGCTGGATAGAGCGTTGGCTTGCGGAGCCAAAGGTCGCAGGTTCGAGTCCCGCCGGGTACACCAGATTGATATTTTTACAAAAAGATGTTATTGTAAAAGGATGAGGTTCCTTACTCCTTCTGAGCTTGGTGGCCTAGATGCCTATTGGGATTTAGTACATCCGTCGCTGTCCCATGATTATACTGTCACGGCTGGAGCTTTTGCTGCTACTCAAGGGGATATCATTAGGTTGCCAGACCGGATTGAGGCTGAGTGTGGAGAGATCGCCGACCTTATCGCAGAGGAGCTAGGAAAAACAGGTCTTAGTCCTTATATACTTGAGTTTTTTAGTCCCTCTAGCCAGTTTCTTCTACCCAGCCTATCGGGATGTGGGGTTGAATGGCTGGTCCACTACGTCTGTTTAGATGGAGATACAGTTTACGACCCTATCCTACCTCGACCAACTGCTTACGGTGAGTATGTACAAAGAGTGTTTGGTCAGCAAGAAGTTGCTTTTAATGTTGAGGATAAGTCTAGCCTATCATTTGTCTAGTAACTAAAAGGTTTTCTAACTTTTTAAAGATTTCTTTATACTCCTATCTATTAGACTTCTGCTAATATATAAATATGAAAATTACTAAATTAGTTCACTCTTGTTTTATTCTTGAGAAAGATGGCAAAAGGATTTTGGTAGATCCGGGCGTATATAGCTGGCAAAGTGGTGTGGTCGAAGAGGATTTAATGTCTGATTTAGACAGTGTGGTTGTAACACATGAACATCCGGATCACTTGAGCGAAGATTTTGTCGATCTAGTAAAGACTAAGTCCCCTGGTGCTAAGTGGTATGGCCCTAGTCAGGTGGTATCCCAATTGGCTGATTGGGGTATTAATGGGAGCTCGAGCAGTGATGATGATTCAATAGTTTTTATTGAGTCTTCTCATGCGGATTTAGACCCATGGTTTCCTGAGCAGCCTGAACATACAAGCTTTGTTCTATTTAATGAGGTGTTAGTGGGTGGTGATTGCCATACTTTATCTGACAGCCATGGTGCACGCATATTCGCAGGTGCAATTAATGGAGGTCCGTGGGGTGCTGTAGTTGGTTTTGCAAGAATGATTGAAGCTATGGATAATCGTCCTGAAGTTGTTATACCTGCACATGATTGGCATTGGAATGATGAGGCTAGAAAAGGTATATACAATAGACTCGGTGAAGTTATGGAAGCTCAAGGAGTTAAGTTCGTTCCTATGGAGAATGGCTTGAGCGTTGACATCTAGGTTAATGAGTTAGGTTCTTCTTTGGTTCTACTCCACTACGTCACTCTTTTGTTATACTGAACGGTGTAGATACCTTGAACACTTCATACCAACTAAGAAGCTCTGACTTCAGTTGGTTCCAATTCGAGAGTTCGAGGTACACCAGATTGACAACATAGCCTCTTGGGAGGTTTTTTGTATGGTACTATGATCTTGTATGGGAATAGTATATGGACAGCGACTCTATCCTACGGTTGATAACCCATTCGATCACTTTGAGGGCATGTTGGACGCTAAGGGCGAGGGTTACTCTGAGTTTGATATGGGACACGGTCATGGGTACAGTGTGCGTCAGCTAAAGATGTCTTATGCTGGTCTAGTGGCGGTTGACTTAAGGCAGCCTATGGAGAAGCCGGATGGTGATAGAGATATCCATCTTGACATACTGACTCACCAACAGTTAATACGTATAGCTCTCGAGTATGAGGATGGCTTCGTTGAGGCTCATTGCGGTGGGGGTGTTCGAGTTTCACCAGATGGGAGTGTTAGTGATGATATGGGTGTTGGCTTTAAGGCTATTGAACATGGGCCACTAACTATAGCTACTAAGAACGCCCTTGTTAATATTGCAGCAGGAAACTTTGAGCCAGTAGCTTGGTATGATTCGCAGGATAACCCTATAAGACAAATGTAATAGTCGGTTCTACTCCACTACGTCACTCTTTTGTTATACTGAACGGTGTAGATACCTTGAACACTTCATACCAACTAAGAAGCTCTGACTTCAGTTGGTTCCAATTCGAGAGTTCGAGGTACACCAGATTTAGATATTGAAATTTTACCACTTTTGTGGTATTGTTTGTTTATATGAGTATTTTGGGAGAACGGGTAACTGATTGCTATTCTTGTGAGCATTCTGATGAGACACTTGGCCTTGTTGCGAATACAAAGCATCATCGGCTTGTGATCGTAAATGATCAGTTGTATCTGGGCAGAGCTGCACTAATAGCTCGTCGACATATACCTAGGATAAGTGAGATGTCTATTGGCGAGCAGGTAGATTGGACCGAGGCATTGGTTAGGTATGAAAAAACTTGCATCCAAGTATTTGGCGCTACTCACCTCACTGTTGCTAATCTTAATAATCATGGCTATCGTGAAGGTGGTGTGCCACATGTGCATAGTCACCTTAGGCCAAGATATGCAGAACCAATTGGGTTTGCTGGTTTGAATTTTGAAGATCCTAACCCTGGTGATCATCACCTTCATGGTGACGATAATGTTAGACTGGTATCCGAGGATGTGATTCAAAGGATAGCGGTTGTGATGAAAGATGGTTGGGACTCAATTAGTTAATAAAAAATTATGGAACAGATATTATTTCCTTTTGCTTATACCTCTAACTTAAGTGAGGCTGGATCCCCTACCCTTACGGTTTTAAGCAAGATGAGTGTTGTAGCCACTGAGCTTGTTAGTAATGAGCTGGACGAGCCTGCCAGGATAGTAATTGCTGGTGAGCAGACATTCGGACCGCACTTCGCTTCGACTGGAGAATTAATGTCTAGAGCTCTTAAGAGCTCAGGAGTAGGATACAGTAGCTTAACTGTCCTAGATAGAGAGTATGGCGGGAAGTTGAATAATACTACCTTGCAGGTGCGGGCTCTGGCGAGGTATCTCTCCGAGGCTGAATCCACAAGAAGAGACGTTGAACTTATTGGTATCGTTCATGCTTTTCATGCCGAGAGAGCAAAGATGTTGATGGACGCGTATGGAGTTACGGCAAGAATTAAGATCATCGAAGATGTAATTATGGGCAGTCCATTGGCGGATCAATACAGAGAGATAGTGGAGGCTCTATCGCACTTCGAAGGGGTCCGCGAGAGAGTTGCAAGGTCTGTTAACTCAATAGAAAGAAAAGGTCGTATTAGTATACTCGCTTCAAGAATATTAGGTGCGCCGGTACATGATATTAAATATAACGAAAAAAATGGTAAGCCAGAAAAATTTGCTGCAAAAGCTTGGTGGATTGAATTGGGTCGATGTGGTGACCGCTAGAACTTAATTTTGCGCATTAGCCAGTCTACGATATTATTGGATGGGATTGTTTCTGGCAAGTTATTCCTTAAGATCGCCAATACTTTGTCGGTGATGGCTTTGTCTTCAAGGCAAAGTGATACCGGCATAGCTATTCTTTTTACACCAACAAAAGTAATTTGAGTATGAGTATCATATGTCTCTACCCAGTATCTAGAAAAACTAGAGAGATTAAAACTTTGAGAGTTTATCTTGATAGAGGAGTTAGAGAGCTCAAAGCTTTTCTTTTCTGGTCTTCTTCCGGCATATATAGTAAGACCCAGAAGAGCTAAGAGTGTTACACCCGGAGCTATATAATCTGAGCGCCCTCCAATAAGCCATGGTATTATTGCAATGGAGAAGGATGAGAATATCGCTGCTGCATACCATCCAAATGATTTAGAGTGATAGTAGAAGTCATCAGCCTTCCAAGATATTTTACTACTATCTTGGTTATGGAATTTTTCTTCTGAGTAAGGATTGTCCATACGCTTGTTAACCTTAAGTTTATACTATCTCTGCCCTTATTACAGTTCTATTAGTAAAATCATGGGCGCCTTTAATGTACTGACCACCACAGGTTATTAGGACTAATCTTGGCTTTGACTGTTTATCACCAAGGAGCTCTGCCATCGGAACTTGAGCTTGAGGGTAGCTGTCAATAGATTTTACAGCGTAGCTAAAAACCTGATTACTGTCGTCTCTTACAATTATCTTTTGCCCAGGCTTTAGCTTATGTATATTGGCAAAGACAGCTCTACCATACGAAGAATAGTGCCCTACTATCATGGCTGGTCCGGGTGATCCGGGCTTAGAAGACTTATTAAACCAAGAGACATTCCAGAGGCTTTTTGGTACGTCAACGGCGTTGTCTTTCGTGAGTCCACGACTCTCCATGAAGGCGTTAACCCCAATGTCCGGAATAATCAATCTTGATGGTCCGGTTGGTTGGTTGGCTCCAGAATTAGTGTTTTGAGGTACCTCTACCTGGGCCGGAGCATCGGCAATTGATACAAACTTACCAGATAGATCACCAGAGGTTGTATCAGGTTCTTTAAGTAAGTCAGCATCTTTTTGGTATTTGGCGTAGCTTATGGCAGTTACGGAGAATATTGCGACTAGGCTTACTAATAAAATAAGAAATGGCTTTAGTCTCTTTTTTGTTTGCATTCTGGTATTTTTAAGCTGTGCTAATAGCTATATTATCTAGCTTAAGCTTAGCCTATTTTTGAAAGTTTCTCAAGAATAATGTATAATCTTACAGGTTAAAAGAGATCTTGTTTGTAAGATTAATAGGTCTCTAAAAATCTTTAAATTATTTAAGGGAATAGATTTATATAAAATGAGTGACGGTAAAAAACTGACGATTGAATTGAATACAAGAACCGAAGTCGGTAAAAAGGTTCAGTCTTTGAGAGATCAAGGAATACTACCTGGCGTGATTAATGAGCACGGACAAGATTCTGCAAATGTCTCAGTTGCTCATAATGTCTTTGAGGGAGTTTATAAAGAGGCTGGACGAACTCAGCCAGTTGAGTTCTATATTGATGGTAAAAAGCATTTGGGAATGGTTAAGGAGATTGAACGCGAACCAGTAAAAGGGAAGATCATCCACTTTACTCTTCAGGCTATTAAGGCTAACGAAAAAGTTAGTGCTGAGGTTCCAGTCCATCTTAGCGAAGAAGTTGAGATCCCTGCCAAAAAGATTGGTCTTGATGTAATTGCTGTTACTCACTCATTTGAGATCGAAGCTTTGCCACATGATCTTCCAGAAAGTATTATTGTAGATGCGTCTAATCTGAAGGAGGTTGGTGATAGGATTTTGGTTAGCGATATTAAATTGCCAGCTGGTGTTGAACTCCCTGGTGAAGATGATCTAGAAAAAGTTCTCTTTATCGTTGAAGCTCCTCGCGTAACTAGTGAGGAAGATCTTGCAAATGACGTATCAGAGGAAGGTGAAGAAGGTTCTGCGGCCGATGTCCCAAGCGATAAGGGTACTGCAGAAGAGAAGTCTGACGAATAGAATATGTTCTAGCCTTAGTCTATTTTAGAGCATGCAAGAATCCCGGACTCTATTCCGGGATTCTTCTTAGGGGTGGTATAATTGTGCTTATGTTTGATTTCCTTTTTTTTAGTGCCGTTATTGCCCTGGGTTATTTTTCTGCGCTATTACTCAATCTTAATCTGGTCCCAGAGTTTCCCAGTGAGTATGAGCTTAAGAGAAAGGCTCGTGACGGTGACGCTCGAGCAAAGGACCAGGCTTGGGCAAAGAAGCATTCACTAGAGATCAAAGTAACCTCTACACTACTCTACCTGCTAAGTACTGGTATATTTTTTATACTTTTGACTAATAGATTAAAGCAGGCTTGGCCGGCTGCTCTTATCTCTCTGCTTTCTTACATTGCAATGAGGATGCTGGTTGTAAAAGATATTGCTCCAAGGATGTTCACGTTCTGGGAAAAGGCCTTAGTGAGAAAGATGAAAGATATCGTTGAAATCTTAAGGAAAGTTTTAAAGCCGATCTATGGCAAATCCTATTCTGATTCGGAAAGACTTAAATCTTATTATTCCGAAGAAGAGTTTGTATATCGTTTTGGGTTAGATTCTGAGTCTTTAAGTGAAGAAACTAGAAAAAAAGTGGATAGAATCTTGAAAGGCTCAAAGACTAAAGCAAAAGAGATAATGTTGCCTGTTAAATCTATTCCAAAAGTAGATATTAATTTAGATTTGACCCCTGTTATTTATGATGAGCTGCACAAAAAAGGCTATGATATGGCGCTTGCCTTTAATGGTGATAATGAGAATTGGGTAGGCATCTTATATCTTTCTGGTTCAGAAGCAGTTAATCAGCTAAGCTCCCCTATGGCTATCAAGGTTGGCGACAAAATGGAGCAAGGTCTGCAGTATGTTACTGAAGATACTAAGCTTGATGAGTTAATCTCTGGGTTCTTACAAGCTGGGCAAAATGGAGTATTGGTAACTGGCGCAGGAGGTCGGGTAAGCGGTGTGATTACAGCTAGAAAGCTTCTTGCTTGGATTAGTGGCAGTTAGTTAAGTCATTCAAACTTTACTCTGTTATAATAGTAGCTAATATGTCGAAAAGAATCTTAGCTGAACAAAGTTTGAACTTAGTTGACCAAGAAGTTATGTTGATGGGTTGGGCAAACTCTCGTCGAGATCATGGAGGGGTGATATTTATTGATCTTCGTGATGAATCTGGTCTCGTCCAGGTCACTATCCATCCGGACTCGTCTGATGCTTTTAAGATAGCTGAGAGCGTAAGAGACGAATATGTGTTAAGGGCTATTGGAAAAGTAGTCGAACGAGAAGAAAGTCTTATAAATCCTAATTTGGAGACTGGTAAGGTGGAGGTTGTTGTCTCTAGCCTTGAGATATTGAATAAAGCCGAGCCTCTTCCCTTCTCTGTCCGTAACGAAGATGAGAATGTCGGTGAGGAAACTAGATTAAAGTACAGATATTTAGACCTCAGACGTCCAAAAATGCAGGATAGTCTTAGGGCTCGTGCTGAGTTTAACTCTGTTATTCATAAATATATGCAGAGCAAAGATTTTGTAGAGGTTTCAACTCCGATATTAGCTAACTCTAGCCCAGAAGGAGCAAGAGACTACTTGGTCCCATCTCGTTTGCATCCAGGTAAGTTCTTCGCCCTACCACAAGCCCCACAGCAGTTTAAGCAGCTTTTAATGGTTGGTGGCCTCCCTAGATACTACCAGATCGCTCCTTGTTTTAGAGATGAGGACCCCCGAGCGGATCGTCACCCTGGTGACTTCTATCAACTTGATTTAGAGATGGCCTTTGTTGAAGATGGCGAAGAGGTTAGGTCTCTCTTGGACCCACTTTGGACTAAGCTTGTAAAAGAGTTTGCTGGTAAGAAACTAAAATTCGATAATTTCCCAAGGATTTCTTATGAAGAGGTAATGAATAAATATGGTACTGACAAACCAGATCTTAGATTTGGAATGGAATTAGTCGATTTGTCTGAAGATTTTGAAGATACTGATTTCGGCGTTTTTGCTGGATCTATAAAGAATGGTGGTGTTGTTAAGGCTATTTGTGTAGAAGGTGGAGCCTTACTTTCTCGCTCAGAGATTGATAAATTTACAGATGTTGCTAGGCAAAATGGAGCTGGTGGTCTTGCATATATTAACTTTAAGGATGGTGAAGTTGTATCTCCAATAGCTAAGTTCTTGAGTGAGACTGAGATCAATGCGATTAAGCAGAAGTTAAATGTCAAAGATGGTGATGCAGTTTTCTTTGGAGCCGATAGCATCGGTGTAGTTAATAGGGTCCTGGGAGCTCTTAGAAATGAGTTCGCTGAGCACTTTAACCTAAAGGATCCTAATGAAGTAGCCATACTTTGGGTAGTTGATTTCCCTTTCTATGAATGGGACGATAGGGCTAATAAGATAGATTTTGGACATAATCCATTTAGTATGCCCAAAGGTGGAGTTGCAGCTTTTGATGTTGATACTGATGAAGATAGATTAAAGATTAGAGCTGATCAGTATGACTTAGTCATGAATGGTTATGAGTGCGCCTCAGGAGCTGTTAGGAACTATAAACCAGAAGTTATGTATAAGGCCTTCGAAGCTGTTGGTATTTCGAGCGCGGAAGTTGATAAAAGGTTTGGAGCAATGATTGGAGCCTTTAAGTTCGGAGCTCCACCTCATGCTGGCTGTGCGCCTGGCTTAGATAGGATCTTCATGGTTCTGAGGAATGAGTCCAATATCCGTGAAGTTATTGCTTTCCCTAAGAATGGCTCTGGAGTAGATCTGATGATGGATAGCCCAAGCATAGTTGATGATGCTCAGCTAAAAGAGCTCGGAATTAGACTCTCCTAACTATAGCCTTCTATCTTGGCCTTGCTCCGAAGTCGTCTTCATGGAGGATGTCTTTTCGGTATTGGTGGAAGCCTCTTAAGTTGCCATGTATTGGGGTGACTAATCCGTCCAGCCTTTTGAATTCAGCGAGCTCTTCTTTTGTTTGCGGTCTTGCCGGGTGTTCGAATGGGGACATGTGTCCTTCTCTTAAGAGGTCATCATGTAAGCGAAAGTCTGCTTGGATATCTCGCTTTCTTCCATGGGTTAAAAAACTTACCCTGGCCCCACGTCCGGTTGAAGCCTTCTTTCTCTCCTCGAGACTGAGGTTCTCGTCGCCTTCGAAGCCGACCATTGGAGTATGCCATTCTCCCACCTTTAGTTCCTGAGGCGTTGATGAGCTGTGAGCATCTTGCATACTTTTAGCTGGCTTGGCAATTTCTGGTTGTGCAGCTGGGTTATTTCTTAGGGCAAAGAAGTTTGACCATTCTGTCCCTGATACGAGAACGGTTTGCCACATCCATGGCTCTAGTGGTCTTCCGGCTAGCTGTTTATGGAGTGGTTCGTCAAGAGCACTTAAGCAGAAGATATCTTCACTTAATTCTGTGGCAGTTAAGTACTCACTAAGTCCGGATGCTAAGGTAGCATCCTCGCCCAACCTCTTTTTTAGTAGTCTTCCGTAGCCAAGTTCTTCTTCCAGTAGAGTTACTCTTTCTTTTAGGTCGTCTGGTAGCATCGGCCTCCCCGTATTAGGATCAACAGAATATATACCTCCTAGGGCAGCTATTGCTCCGAGTGCTGCGATATCTCTTCCTAGGAGCCAATTTTTTACGGCGATACTATGTTGGATGCCCTCGGCAAATGAGTCGGCTTGCATCCCTTTCTTCTGGATACCAAATCTTTCTGGTATGAATGGGTCATCGAGGACTCGTCTAATTTGTGTTGCGATAGGTATTGCTCTTGTACTAGCAGAGTTTCTAGAAAGAACCCTTGGGGTATTGAATTCGGCAAGGATAACCCTTGGCATGTTAACAACAAAAGTTGTTAGACGGTATCCTTCTTCACTAATGGAATCAGCTATAATATTTGCTTCGTAGTGCCCTGGTTCTAATAGCTCTTGAGTAAGCATAGTTCTATAAATCCTTTCACTTTTTGTTTTAGAATCTCTCGTTCTAGTAATTCTTACTGTATTGATAAAAGCATAAGAATGATAGACTCGTTGTGGTTTTTATAGATTTGTAGGTGGAAGTTGGCGCTGTTCTTTGTGTATACTTTATAGGCAAGTTTTAGTTTTAGATAAGGTTAGAAATTGATGGAGTCATCTAGTCTAAGTGCTACGCAACCTCTTTTTGTTTTGGTAGTTGGTCTACCGGGAAGCGGGAAGACCTTCTTTGCTCGCCAATTTGCCGAAAGCTATAAGTTCTTCTATATAGATAGTGGTCGTATTGAGTCTGAATTAGAGAGTATAAGTAACTCTCACAAGGATATCCGGGACATTTCGAATAAGATTGTAAGTAATACGCTAGAACAAGCCCTTAAAGTTTACCGACATATTATTGTAGAAGGACAGTTTGGAAGTGAGGTGGAGAGATCCGAATTATTAAGCATGGCTACTAAAGCTGGATTTGGTACTCTAGTAGTTTGGGTCCAAACCGATGAAGAAACTGCTGAATATCGTGCTTTGAATAGAGACAGAAGACGTCCGGATGATAAGTACTCTCTAAAATTAAATGAGGATGAATTCTTACAGATAAAAAAGAAGTTCCAGAAACTTAATACGAAGAAGGAGACTTTTGTGGTTGTAAGTGGTAAGCATGATTTTAAGAGTCAGGGTGTAGTTGTGCTAAAGAAAATCGCTAGTATGTATGTAAGAGGAATGGATCAATCTGGTAAACCAAACTCACCTCAAGCTAGAACGATTATCAGGTAGGGATATATGAATGATAATAATTCCCCCTTCTCCCAAGTTCTTGAAGTAGAAGGGATCGGGAATATTAAAATAAGGCGTCGTCGTGGGCAAAAGAGTACAACTCTTAGGCTTAGTAAGAGCGGTGGAATCGTTCTTAGTACGAATTACTCTACTCCACTCTACAGCTTAAAGAAATTTGTTTTAGAAAATAGAGCTTGGCTAGATGAAGTCAGAGATAAGAACGGTTTGTCTCAAGAAATTGAGATTGTTGATGGACAGATACTTTCTGCTGGGCTGACTTTTAAGTTAGAGTATTCGCCGGGCCTAGATAGGCCAACTTTTAAATATCGTAAAGGCTGGGATGAGATTATTATCAATACTTCATCCCTTGCAGACTCTGTTAGGCTAGATGAGCAATTGCGTGATGAATTAGAGAAGCTGGTTATCAAGGCGCTAAGAGAAAGAGCTCAAAAGTATCTGCCAAATCGGCTGTATGAGATTGCCTCCATGATGGGCACAGAATATAGTTCTATAACAATCAGGAACACCTCCAGTAGGTGGGGGTCATGCTCTTCGCGTAATGATATAAATCTAAGTTTGTGGTTGATGATTCTGCCTAAGAACTTAGTAGATTACGTTATTATCCATGAGTTGGCCCATACAAGATTTAAGAACCATGCAAAAGAGTTCTGGGATGAAGTTAGAGACTACTGTCCGGGTTATAAAGAACTGAGGGCTAAGCTTAAGAAGCACTCTAGCCAGGTCTGGTGGTAGAATTAAGCTCCCCTCTCTGTTAGAATTAAGCTTAAGTTTAATAATTATTCTTTAAGATGAAGGTTAAATCAGGCCCTGATGAGTTTAAGCTACTTAGATCAAATGTAGTCTTTATTCTGGCCCTAACTTTTATGCTGGCCATAAGTGGGCTTTTTATCACTTTCGGTAAAGACTATTTATACGATAACGGTAAACTAGTCTTTACCGTAACCTTTATAGCTTTTGTTGCTTTAGGAGTATATGCATTTTTGCGACTACAGCTGAGGGTGGCCTCGTTGGCTACTGAGTTAAGGAGGACTGCCGAAGAAGAAGAGTTCGAAAGGAACCGAACCTTAACACTTATCAATAGCATAAAGGATGCAGTGATATTCGTAGATGATAGTGGACATGTTTCTTTGTATAATGCAGCCACTCTAGATTTACTTAACACCAATGTAGGGATCTCTAGACAACCTGTAGAGACTATATTCAGGCCGGCTCAAGGATCTGCCATAGACTTCAGGAATGTTATGGCTAATCTAAAAGGATCTCAAATCATAACTTTTAAGCATGAGATCTCTCAGGGAAAGTTTATTGATTTAACACTTGCTATATCACGAGCAAGAAGTGGTTATGGAAAAGTTGGGATGCGAGGTTTTGTTTTTGTGGCCAAGGCTAGTGGGTCTGAGAATCCTGACTCTGAGCAGTATCACTTAGAGAGACATGCCCTAAGGAACTCCTGGGCAATTATAGAAGGAAGTATAGAAAATGCTCAGTTAATGCTCAGTAAGGATAACGTTGAGGGTGCTAAGAAGGCAGTTGATACAGCAATGGCAAATGCTACTCAGGTTAAAGAAAAGATATTCTAAGTAAGGATAACTTTATTGTCTTTTAAGTCTAACTTGATAATAGACCTATCTCTTAGATCTGCCGGGCTGAATTGAGTTATCTGATCTACTATTTCTTTAGATATAGAGTTATTTAATCCACGGACGCCCTGTTTAGGATCGTAGCTATTGACAAAATGGTCAACTATCGACTGGGTGTAGCTTAATTTTAGGTTAGCTTTCCCTTGTTCTAATTTGCTCGAAAGTTCTTGCAACTTAATATTGATTATCTTAGAGATAGATTTTTGGTCTAGGTCTATAAATGGTAGGATTGCATCAAAGCGGTTGATAAGCTCCGGGGGCATGACTTTCTCGAGTTCTCCTCGCATTGAATCAGTTAGATAGTCGCTATCATCTATAGTCTTCTCAGACCTAAAGCCAAGGTCTACAGATCCTAGCATCTTTTTAGATCCCAAGTTACTAGTCAGCATAATGACGGAGTTCTTAAAGCTTACGTCTTCCCCTTTTGCTGAGGTTAGCTTTCCGTCTTCTAGGATCTGTAAAAGAAGACTCATTACCTGGGGATGCGCTTTTTCGATCTCATCAAAAAGTACTAGGCTATATGGTCTGCGCTTAATTTTAGAAAGTAGTTCTGACTCCTCTTCGTACCCTACGAAGCCAGCTGGAGAGCCAATCAATCTAGCAGATGTATGGCTTTGTCCAAACTCACTCATGTCCAGTTTAATAAAGCTAGATTCGTCACTAAAGAGGCTGATAGCAAGTTGCCTGGCTAGCTCTGTTTTTCCTGTTCCGCTTGGTCCCATGGCGATAAAGCTCGCAAGTGGTCGCTTATTATCATTTAGTCCTAAGTTAGATCTGCTTAAGATATTTACAACCTTTTCTATAGCCATGTCTTGGCCAATAACCTTGGAACTCAAACTACTCTTGACTGATTTAAGTTCAGAATTATTCTTGAAGCTTGGCTTGATTCTGTCTGCTGGGATATTAGTTATAGATGAAAGAGTATTTATAACTTGAGCGATACTTAGGCTTGGACTATTCTTTTTTGGGTTTTTCTTCTTCTCCTCTTTTATATTAACTTCTATGCTATCTCGAGCTTGCTTCAATTCATCCGCAAGGATGTAATCTTCTTTAGCGAGAGCCTCATTTAGGTTATTATTGATTTCAGCAAGTTCATCTTTTAACTCTTGTATATCTTGGCTGTTCGGATATGGCCCAGTATTTAGTCTTAATCTAGCCGAGGCCTCATCCAATAGATCAAAAGCCTTATCTGGAAGGTAGCGATCCTGAATATAGCGATTACTGAGTTCTACGGTTTCTCGGATTGTATCTGAGCTTATATTAACTCCGTGGTGTTCTTGTAGCTTAGATCTGCTAGTCAGGAGCATCTGGTAGGTCTCTTCTTCTGTGGCCTCTGGTACTTCGATTGGCTGGAGTCTTCTGGCAAGTGCACGATCTTTTTTAATATGCTTGTGGTACTCTTCTGAGGTTGTTGCGCCTATAACTTGTAGATCTCCTCTTGCAAGGGCTGGCTTTAAGATATTACCAGCGTCCATTCCACCCTCAGCATTCCCTGCTCCACTTAGCATATGGATCTCATCGATGAAGAGGATGATATCATTTCTTTCGATTGATTCTTTGATTATCGCTTTGAGTCTTTCTTCAAAGTCTCCCCTATACCTACTGCCGGCGATAGTATCAGCTAAATCGATAGAGATTACCTTCTTATTCTTAAGCGACGTAGGTAAGCTCTTGTCGTCTTTTACTATGAGTTGAGCTAGTCCTTCTACTATAGCAGTCTTTCCGACTCCGGGTTCCCCCACAAGGACTGGGTTATTCTTTTGGCGACGACCTAGTACGACCATGATTCTTTCTAGCTGATCCTTACGGCCATAGAGGGGGTCAAGTTTACCCTCTTCGGCTCGAGTATTTAGGTTATCTCCAAAATATTCTAAGGCAGTTTGTTTTTTCTTTAATCTTTTTTTTGTTGAGGTTACTTCCGACTTGTTCTCTTCTGTGGCTTCTTGCTCTAGTTCTGATTCTTTTTCAATCATGAGATAGTCCTCTAAATGGTCGACTAGCTCCTCTTTTGATATACCGGTTAACGCTAGAGTTTGTTTTAGTTGCTCAGAAGCCTGTATTAGAACTGAAAATAATAGATGTTCTGTTCCACAGGCCTCTTTATTGAAGGCTTCTGAAAGTTCTATTCCTCCTTCCAGGATACCTTGGATCTTTGGGTCTATGAAACTGGTGATAATATGTGGAGTCTGCTCTACTCTTATTTCTTTTAGTCCAAAGGCTACTTCTAGCCTCTTAAAATCAATACCATGATCTTTAAGGATCTTAACGGCAGTAGAATTTTTATTATCCATCAGCCCTAAGAAGATGTGTTTCTCAGTTATCTTTTGATCTCCAAGGCTTATTGCGATCTGGAAAGCTCTAGCTAGACTGGCTTTTGCATTATCTGTTAGTCTTGATGGTATATCGGTTTGGGAGAATATCATAATTAATTAGTAATGGAAGATTCTACTAGATAATACTATTTAAATCTTTGCCTTTACTCACTTAAAATTATAGCAAAATTAGCACTCTACGCAAGTGAGTGCTAATAGCTTATGCTTTGGAGAGCATTGACTATTTAATAAGCTTTGCAGATTTTAAAGCTTCTTCTAGTTTGGGCCTGTCAAAACCGACGATGTATGTATCATCTATTTTTGTAACTGGAACTCCCATTTGTTTTGTAGCCTCTACTACTTCGCGTCCTGCTTTTTGATTCTGCTCTACATCAATTTCTTCATATTCTACATTCTGCTGAGATAGCCAGCTTTTAAGCTGGTGGCAGAATCCACACCAAGATGTACTGTAAACTGTAACTTTGCTCATAATATTCCCCTTCTATACTTATTATTCTACACTGCTTTGTCTTGCAATGGTTATTTGGTTAATATCTTGAGGTGTATTCTCTCTAGCTGTGGCTGTTATGAAGGTATAGACGTTAAGCACTGTTATTAGACAGATAAGCAGAAGCATTCCTGTGCGGGCGATATTTCTTGGATATGGATTAAGGGGGAAGGCGGCATCGATAATCCTAATCATATTGGCTAGCGCTAGAGCTAGTATGGCAATAGTAAATGGTATGGTGAGTACTATAGATGTCGGAGCTCCATATAGTGCTGAGATTATAAGTGAAACAGATAGACCAACAACTAGTTCTTTTCTGCAAATTCTTTTTTTGAATATTTCGTAGACAGTCAAAGCAAGTGCGGCCATTAGTAATAAGTCTGGACGCCCGGTGCCTAGAGATAGCCCCTGGCTCTGCTCTATTCCAAAGATTGATCTGGTATTAAATATTAGATCTTTCGGAATGTGAATAGGGTTCTGTAGGAGTGTAAGCCCTGATATTAACTTCCAGTTATTAATATCAGCGAGAAAGAAACCAATGTTTATAAGTGGTAATATGAATACTGGCCAAAGTAGGAGAATCTTCTGTTTTTTATTTAAAGAGTTTATAAAGTTTCTTAGTTCCTCTGATTTTAGACCTAGAACAATTAATAGTGTTAGAATAAATGGACCAAAGGGCTGAATAGCTATTAGACCAGTAGATACTGACATCATGAGCAGAGAGTATTTTTTCCATTTATCCTTTATGTCAGATGAAGTTATTAGGTAGTAGCCACAGTAAATAGCTGTGACTAGGGCTAGGATATCAATTCCGGGCATATAGCCTTGATGGCTCAGTAGGATTGTCCATGGTGATGAGATCGCTAGTAATGCAAAGGTATAGGGAAGATATCTATTTCTAAACTTCAGATATAAAACTACTGATGTCAGAGCTAGAGTCAAGAAGACGAGTATTGCCGATGGAGCTCTTAGAGCGAAGATGTGATGGCTGGGTAGTGCTTTTAGACTGGCCCATTGCATCAGGCCTTGGATTGGGTCGGTTGGATTATTGATGAAGTTTTTAAGGTTAGTAACAGAAGTAAGTCTTGTGGATTCATCATTGCTCAGGTAACTAAG
>JAKOXJ010000031.1 GCA_029781075.1 bacterium
GATTATTCCGAGCTCGAGCTGATCATCAAGAGATAGGTAATCTTTAGCAATTCGTCGGAAGATATAGTCCATCAAACTCGAAGCGGTCCGGATATCAGGATCATCCGTAATTCCAGCAGGAGCAAAGCTCATCCCAATAAAATCACTGACATAACTCTT
This sequence comes from bacterium, assembly GCA_029781075.1. GTDB lineage: Bacteria > Patescibacteriota > Saccharimonadia > Saccharimonadales > HK-STAS-PATE-42 > HK-STAS-PATE-42. The sequence goes on from JAKOXJ010000031.1 coordinate 160, forward strand.
TAGTGGAACCCCATTCCTTAATCCTCTAGATATAGAAATTGCAAAACTATCCATAATTCCCGCCAAAGTTGAACCCTGCTTACTAACCTGCAAGAATATCTCCGCCGGTGTACCATCCTCGAATTCTCCAACAGTTACATAACCCTTACAATCAGCTACTTTAAATTCAAATGTTCTAGCCGTACGAGTTTTTGGAAGTTTTCTAGAACCACCAACCGCTGTACCAGTGTTCAAAATAGGTGAAGCAGTCTGAGTCGGAACTGGAGCTTCATCTGTCTTGTTAGCATCGAACTTTCTGTCTTTCTCGTCTTTTTTAGTTGTACTTAGAGGCTGACCAACCTTACAGTTATCCCTGTAAATCGCCACTGCCTTAAGCCCTTCCTTCCAAGAAAGCATATGGATCTCTTCAACATCCTCAACAGTGGCCTCTTCTGGCATGTTCACTGTTTTAGAAATCGCCCCAGAAAGGAATGGCTGCACAGCACCCATCATCCTAACATGCCCTGTGTAATGGATAACATTATCGCCCATCGAACAGGCAAACACCGGATAATGCTCTTTTTTTAGGTGTGGCGCTTCAACAATAGTCTTCTCTTCATCAATATACTTAGTAATCTTATCAATCTGAACGGTATCATAACCAAGAGTCTTAAGAGCAAGCGGAATAGTCCTGTTCACAATACTCATTGTTCCGCCACCAACTAGCTTCTTGGTTTTAACAAGAGCTAGATCTGGCTCAATTCCCGTAGTATCACAGTCCATCATAAAGGCGATTGTCCCTGTTGGGGCCAAGACTGTCGCCTGAGAGTTTCTAACACCATTTTCTCTACCCAACTTTACAGCGTTTTCCCATGACTGCTCAGCAACTAGATTTAGCTTTAGCTCGACCTTGAGCTTATCAATACCTTTAAGGGCAGCTTGATGCTGTTCCAGAACTTTATTCATCCCTTCTTTATCAGCCTCATAACCATCAAAAGGCCCTACTACCTTAGCAATTTGAGCAGACTTTGCATAAGCCTCACCAGTCATTATCGCTGTTAGTGTTGCAGCAACAGCTCGACCCTCTTCACTATCGTAAGGTAGGCCCATCCCCATTAATAGAGCTCCCAAGTTAGCATAGCCAAGACCCAGCTCACGATAAGCCTTCGCATTCTTAGTTATCTTTTCAGTCGGATAAGCGCTATAACCAACCAAAATCTCTTGAGCCAAGAAGACAACTCTAATAACTTGTCTATATGCTTCAGCATCAAAACTACCATCCTCATTTAAGAATTTGAGTAGGTTTATAGAGGCTAAGTTACACGCAGAGTCATCCAAATGCATGTACTCAGAACATGGGTTAGAAGCGTTAATCCTTCCTGCATTTGGTGTAGTGTGCCAGTGATTGATAGTTGTATCAAACTGCAAGCCAGGATCAGCACACTCCCAGGCAGATTCAGCAATCTGACGCCATAGATCTCGAGCTGGTAAAGTCTTCTTTATCTCGCCATCAGTCACTCCAAGCAGATTCCAATCAGCCCCATTTTCTACCGCCTTCATAAACTCATCACTAACACGAACAGAGTTATTGGCATTCTGGTATTGAACACTAAATGCGTCCTTACCATCTAAGTCCATATCAAAGCCAGCTTCTTTTAGAACCCTAGATTTTCTTTCTTCAATGGCCTTGCACCAAATAAACTCTTCAATATCTGGGTGATCAACATTGAGAATAACCATCTTTGCCGCACGTCGAGTCTTACCACCAGATTTAATTGTACCAGCGACAGAATCAGCACCACGCATAAAGCTTACTGGCCCAGAAGATGTACCCCCAGAGTTACCCAGTCCTTCTTTAGATGACCTCAACTTAGAGATATTAGCCCCCGCACCAGAACCACCCTTAAAGATCATCCCCTCTTGGCGGTACCACTCTAAAATAGATTCCATAGTATCATCGACAGAAAGAATAAAGCAGGCGCTTGCTTGCTGAGACCGCTCAGGTGCACCAATATTAAACCAAACTGGGGAGTTAAATGAAGCTTTTTGATCAGTCAGAATGAACTTCAATTCATCATTAAAAATCTTAGCCTCTTCTTCTGAAGTGAAATAACCTTCACTTCTACCATGCTTCGTAATAGTGTCAGCAACACGATTAATAAGTTGTTTCAAACTATATTCTCGAGTCGGTGTACCCGGTGTACCACAGAAGTATTTTTGAGAAACAATGTTAATAGCATTTACGCTCCAATTTTCTGGAAATTCGACACCTTTTTGTTCAAAGGCCACCTCACCAGTAAAGTAGTTCTCGATCTTTGCATCGAACTCTGCCCAATTAAATAAACTATAAACATCGCCGCTCAAATCATGCGTAAAAAATCTCTCCACTAATTCCGACATAGCTAAACTTGGTTACCCTCTTTTTAATTTTTTGATTTACTTTAGATTTTTACACCACCCTTTTATCTCTTATTTTTCTTCTTTGTTTTTATGTTTCTTAAGTCTTTCAAGCTCATTCTCAAACTCTCTTAAATTCTTAAAGTTCCGATATACGCTAGCAAATCTAATATAAGCAACTTCATTTTTCTCTGCCAAACCATCTAAGATCATCTCACCTAAATCAACAGAGCTAATCGCGTTTTCTTCAGCCCGTTTATAAGCCTCTTCTTCTACCTCAGAGACTAGTTCTTCTAAATAACTAGGACTTGCAAAAAACTTACCGACAGCTCGGACCAAAGCCTCACCAAGCTTCTTTCTATCAAAGAGTTCTTGACTACCATCGCGTTTTACAACAAGCAAAGTAGGTCTCTCAATCCTTTCATAAGTTGTGAAGCGCTCACCACACTCACCGCACTCACGACGACGACGAATTGTCTCAGAACCAGGAGATTCCCTAGATTCTAAAACCCTATCCTTTCCAAGTTCATGACACTTAGGACACTTCATATTTTTGACTTAAATCTCCCTCACAAAAAAAAGAACGTACATCTAGACTAGCGAAAAAGTAGCGACCTCCCTCAGTCTAGAACATAAATACTACATATAGTGCTTATGTTT
>JAKOXJ010000033.1 GCA_029781075.1 bacterium
CAACAGTCATCAGCCAGTTCCAACATTCTGCTTTGCCAAGCATCACTTCACCAATAACATTTAGAGAACTCACCAGCATCCTGAGTTTTACTACAATCTATAAACCAGAGTGGAACCTGTCCGTGCCATTGAATCTACTTCTGATCTTATTCTTAGTGCTATTTATAAAGCTACTTTCACATAATTATTCCAAAGCACTTAAAAAAGAAAAGAATGGCCTAAATCTGTTCCTATCAATATTCTTAGTACCAATCGTTTTCTTCGCATTAATATCTATTCCACCGCTCAAACCGTACTTTATGGAAAGATACATGGCCCACTTTGTTATCTTCGCCTATGCCTTGATTGGCGTCACCCTAGACTCTGCCTGGCGAAACGGAAAACATCTCAGCTCAATAGTTCTCACATTCTTAACTCTAGGACTTTTAGTGTCCGGTATGAATAACCTAAATAAAACTGGAAACTTCAACTTCCAAAGTTTAAATAAGCCAAACGCCAAAACTATCAGAAAAGATATTGGTAATTGCACTAGTTCAACTGTCGTGGCCGAAGATCCATTTTCCTACATCGATGCCTCATATTATTACTCAAACTGTGATCTAAGATTCTTCAGCAAAGATGAACTTGGTCCATATGGTGGCTACGTCCCACTCCGTTTTAGCACGAGCAGAGTAAGCTCTACTAACGATATCAACGCATTCACTGTTTACCATCTTCATTGGCAGAAAGATCCTGAATTCAAGATATCTCAAGACTCAAGGTATAGGCTAGTCCGGTCTACCAACTTCGACAAACACTACCTGGACGAATACAAGCTAATAAACCAACCCTAAGTTAGTCTGTCTGTTCAAGACTTCTATTCCCACCTGAATACTTTAAAGGCTATAAAGTAGATTACAACACACCAAATCGCTAATAGGCCAACTTGTGGTCCAATATCCAGTATTGTTTTTCCTTCAGTAACGATCATTCTAGCTCCGTCAATTAAAGGTGTTAGAGGTAAGAAGTAAGAGATCTTCTGCAAGAACTCTGGCATCAAGAAGCGAGGGAAGAATACGCCACTTAAGAACATCATCGGGAAGACGACTATTTGCGAGAGCGGTGCAGCTTGACTCTCGTTCTTAGCCCAACCTCCAACAGCAAGACCAATGCCAAACATCGTAAACACTCCAAGTATAACTAGTAATATCAGACTCAAATAATCACCGTTCATACTCAGATTAAAGAAGACTCGTGCACAAATAAACAAACTTGTCACAGACATGAGTCCAACCACAGAATAAGAAAGTGCATTTGCTATAAAGTACTGCCTAACTCTGAGCGTCGTAGTACTTAGTCTCTTTAGGATCCCTTGCTGTTTTAACCTTGGGAATACATTGGTCGGCCCAAAGATCCCAAGGCTCAAGATAGAGAAGCCAAGAAGTCCAGCAAATGTGTAGTCGAACCTCCTTTGGCCTTTTTCTGCAGTAGATACCGAAACGACCGTAAATGGAGTCTCTGTTTTTACAAAACTATTATTGATCTCCGTAAAAGTTGAGTTCAAAATAGAGGTAAGTGTTTGAGCGGCCTGCTCGCTATTCTGGTTGTATAGGACCTTTGCCTGGCCTCCAGGATATTGCTTCCCAGGCACTATCTCTCCAAAATTTTCCGGAAGGACTATCGCCGCATCAAGCTCGCCTCTATTCATCTTTTCTTTAGCAAGGTCTGTTGTGTTAGCAGTTTCATCGACTTTAAAAGTATCACTGGACTTCATCTTTGCGACAAAGTTTTTAGAAAAATCAGTTTTGGAGTCATTTAGAACTGCGACTTTAAAGCTGACCTTATTGTCTCCGCCAAATAATCCTCCAAAAACAAATAAGAATATAAGCGGGAATATAAAAGTAAAGAAGAGGGCTACTTTGTCTCTCAGAGTTCTCTTAGTTTCAATCTTTGCAAATGTTGAGACCGTGTACCATTCTTTTTTTAACTTATCTAACATACTAATCTCTTAGCTCCTTTCCGGTAAGGTCAATAAAGACATCTTCTAAGTTGGCTTGCTCGACAACCTGCTTCTTCTTGAAGCCTTTCTTAAGAAGATTCTTTACTAAATTCTTGGGCGTATCAAGAGCGATTATCTTTCCGCCATCCATAACAGCTATTCTGTCGCAAAGTATCTCGGCCTCATCCATATAATGGGTTGTTAGGATCACTGTCACGCCTCTATCCCTAACGCCCTCGATAAGCTCCCACAAGTTCCTGCGCGCCTGCGGATCAAGACCAGTAGTAGGTTCATCTAAAAAGAATACTTTTGGTCCGTGAACTAGTGCGGCAGCGATACTAAGTCTCTGTTTTTGACCGCCAGAAAGGTTCTCTACAAACTCACCCGATTTTTCGGTAAGGTCGACATCGGCTAGGAACTTCATCGCATCAACCTTCTCTCCATAGGCTGCTGCAAACATAGTAATTAGTTCTGTAAGTTTAGTTTTTTCTGCAAAAGCAGGGGATTGGGGCTGCACTCCGATCAATGACTTAATTTTAAAAGGATCTTTTGCGACATCTACACCATCAAGGATCGCGCTGCCACCATCAATCTTTCTAAGAGCTTCTAGCATCTCTAAAGTGGTGGTCTTGCCCGCGCCATTAGGCCCTAAAATGCCAAAGATCTCACCCCGCTTTACTTCGAAATCAATTCCATTAACTGCCTTTTTTCCTTCATATATCTTTGTAAGGCCTTCAACCTTAACAATCACATCATTTTTTGTAGCCATATATTTCTATTCTATCAGACTAGCTTTACTGCTATAATCTTCTTAAAAGTAGCCATAAAACAAAAATGAAGCTTAAAGAAAAAATTAATCTAGATTCTTTGCCCCGTGTTTCGGATCTTAAAAGCACCGATTCTACAGAGCTGAAGGCAAAGTTTAAAAAAGCTACCTCCAGAAGTAGCTGGATAAATTATATAGTCATCTTTTTTAGTATTTACTTCGTTTGGAATACCGGTGTAGCTATTCGTCATAATCAAAAGCTTCAAACCAAATTAGAGACTTTAGAGAATAAAGCTCAGCTTCTAGAGGAGGCTAACAAAAACCTAGCATTACAGAAGAACTACTACTCGTCTAAGGAGTACCAAGAAAAAGCCACCAAAGATAACTTTAATCTAGCTGCTCCCGGTGAAAAAGTTATAATAATAAAAGATCTTCCTGCGCCAAAGGATAAATCAAATAACATTTTCGCTGAGTTGCAAGAACTCCGCAAGCTAATAAATCAATAGATATATGGAAGCAACAATTTACCAGGTCCTAATATTCTCAACAGTTGGTGGAGTCTTCTCATTAATCGGTGGTATGCTCCTACTTCGCTTTGGATCTGACGCAGAAAAAATATCACAGTACGCAGCTCCCTTTGCGGCAGGGTCGCTCCTTGCCGCCGCATTTCTAGATCTCTTAAAAGAATCTGCCGAAGGAGGACATTATAACCAAGGTCTAGCAGGGGCTCTTGCCGGCATCCTCCTGTTTTTTTATTCTAGAAAGATTCTTCAGCTGGTTCCACCATCATCACCAACATGGTGAAGGCGAAATGAAAGACCCTAAAATCCATATGGTGATAGTAGGGGACACACTCCATAACCTAATAGACGGCATGGCGATGGGGGCGGCATTCTTAGTGAACCCACAAGTTGGTATTGTCACTGCTTTAGCTGTAGCAGCTCACGAGATCCCACAAGAGATTGGAGATTTCGGCCTCTTGCTATCTAAGGGTATGTCAAAAAAGAAAGTTGCCATTGTAAATATCCTTAGTGCCCTAGTATCAGTTGCGGGCGCCTTGGGAGTCTTCGTTTTTTGGTAGCAACTCAGAAATTAATCTAGCTCCGCTTTTAGGCCTAGTAGCTGGAATGTTTATCTACATAGCGGTCAGTGACATTATCCCCGAGATCCATCATAAATCGAGTAAAAAAGTCATTAATATCAGTACCATCATGCTCCTTTTAGGAGTCGTAATGGTCTCGGTTCTTTCACTTTCTTTACATCACAGTTAAATAATTAACCCCTAGAAATAGGGTTACATTTATGGTAAACTTATTCTTACCCATCAAAATAACGCGGGGTAGAGCAGTGGCAGCTCGCGTGGCTCATAACCACGAGGTCGCAGGTTCGAGTCCTGCCCCCGCAACCAAGTTAGAATTGTTGAAAACCTCCTCCGGAGGTCTTTTTGTTGTATAAAATAAGCATAAGCGGTATAGTTTGTAGCAAATAAGTGAAGAGTAGGGAGCACTATAAGATGCCAAAGAGAGTATTTAATACCATTTCAGCGTTTTTAGCGACGCTAGTTCTAGGTTGTTCAAGTTTATTAGCACCAGCATTAACGCATGCTTCAGCGCAATTTTCTTATGGAGATGGTTCTCCAGAGAATCCATACAAAATATCCAACTGTGAGCAACTAGCAGCTATTGCCAATGATCTAGATGCTAGTTACGAGTTGATCGTTAATATAGATTGCGGAAGTGCCAACTTCGCCCATATAGGAGATTCAGAAAATCCTTTCACAGGTACCTTAGAGGGCAATGATCATATTATTAGGGATGTTCGAGTAAATGATTTAGGTCTATTTGGAGAGATCCATGGGGCTTCTGATGAAAGTAGAGCAGCAGTTAAAAACCTAAAGCTAATCAACGTAGATGTAGTTGGTTCCCAAAATGTTGGAAGTCTTGCCGGTAAAGTCCAAAATGTCGATATAATCAATGTTCATTCTTGGTCTGAAGTAAGATCTGTAAGCGGACCATACGTTGGAGGTCTTATAGGCTTTGCCGGGTCAGGGTCCCTAATTATGAAGAACTCGTTCCACGGGACGGTGATCGCATCAGGGGTAGTCGGAGGCTTTATTGGTACCGCAGTAGGATCTAACTATATTCAAGATAACTACGCAGTAACAACCATAACTGTCGGATCAGAAAGCAGCAGTAGTGTAGGTGGCTTCTTTGGGACTAATGCATCATATAATACTCAGAACAATTACGCAGTCACTACTATAGATGCGGCAGATGCAGGCTTTAATACTACAGTTGGAGGTTTTGTAGGAGTATCTTCTGGAGGCCAAACCTTCTCTTTTGCTGTGATGGACTACAACAGTGGAGCTGCACAACTGGGTGACTTTATGGGACTTTCTGCCAGCTCAACAATCGGCTCTGACCGCTATAAAGACAATGGTCATGGCTTCTCATCTAATAGTGCCGACCCAGGTGCCGGTGGAGCACAAGCAGTTAATATGTCATCTAACCCAGGATACTTCTTCGACCAGAATAACGTACCATTAAGTAGCTGGGATTTCTACAATACTTGGAAGGTACAAGAAAATGACTACCCAACACTTATCGGTGAGGATGCGTTTAGTGACGTCTCTAACGACATCAATGGCGATGAAGTTAATGATACTTATCAAGCAAATGTCATTGGTGTACCAGACGATAACGAGAACCTAACAGTAGTTGAGTTAAATAACGATACAAACTGCTCACTTGATCCGGCTGGATCATGGATCGACTCTGGGTACTACAAAGAAGATCCAGACTATCCTCTTCAAATACCCAGGATGACAGCCTTTACTGTTTATTGCCCAACTGTCGGTGCGCAAGTCCAAGTCACTCTAATCTACCCAGACCAATATGACACCTCAGATTCTGTCCTGAGATTCTATAACCCAGATACAAACGAGTACCACAATGTCTCTAATGTGACTTTTGGAACAAGGGTAATTGGAGGCAATACCGTAACAACAGCAACATATCTATTAGTGGATGGGGGAGAGAATGATACCGACGGAGTAGCCGATGGGGTTATTCACGACCCGGTGGGTATTGCAGTAAACAATGCACCGGTTCAGAGTAGCTCTTCACAGTCTGGCGGTAACTCATCAAATGGTACTTCAGGTAGCGGATTAGCATCAACTGGTCAATCTACCAGCTACCAGCTACTAATAGCGATATTATTAATTGCTGCCGCACCACTAACCGCACTAATGTTCAAGAAGAAGTTAGAGGTTCAAGAACGCTAGGTCTCTCAATTAAACCCAAATCTGGTAACCTTAGAGTTATATGAAATACATTGCTCTTCTACGTGGTATCAATGTTGGTGGCAATAATAGGGTCGAGATGGCTCGGCTCAAAACTCTTTTTGAATCCCTCGGTCTTACAGATGTAAAAACTTATATAAACTCTGGCAATGTCATATTCTCAACTAGCAAAAAAGATACAATGAAGCTTTGTTCTGAAATAGAAAAAGCCATAGAAAAAGAGTTCGGATTTTCAGTCCCAACTATAGTGAAGTCCGCTGAGCAGCTAAAAGTCATTGCAGAAGCTATACCAAGTGGTGCCAAAAACGATGGAGATATGAAGTGCGACGTTTTATTCCTATGGGATGAAGTAAATTCACCAGATGTTCTTAATGATCTCGATGTTAGGGAGGGGACAGATGTAGTCAAATACGTCCCAGGGGCACTCATCTGGTCCGTCAAAAGATCAGATATAAATAAAAGCAAATTACTAAAAATTGTCGGTACTCCATTCTACAAAAAAGTAACAATTAGAAACTGCAATACTACTAGAAAAATTGGTGGTTTAGTAACCTAGTGGCTGTTTTATAACAGCGTATTAGCACTCTTGCATTGAGAGTGCCAGTTTGCTATATTTTAATGTATAGTTAGCACTTGCATATATAGAGTGCTAACGTGTAGAATTAAATTAGATCAAGAATTCGTATAAATAATAAGGGGGAATAGATTTATGAGAAAAATAATCGGAATTGACCTAGGTACCACTAATAGCGCAATGGCTGTGGTGCAATCTGGTAAGCCAACAATAATTACAAATAACGAGGGCAATAGAACAACTCCCTCTGTTGTCGCCGTAAAAGGTAAGGGTGGAAAAGAAGAAAGAATCGTTGGAGCTTCTGCCGTCCGTCAACGTGTAACTAATGCTGAAAATACAATTTACGGCGTTAAGCGTCTAATTGGACGCAAATTTAGCGACAAAGAGGTCCAAAAAGACCTTGACTTGATGCCATATGAGATTGTAAAGGCCGGAAATGGGGTAAAAGTCAAGATGTCTGGCAAGGATTACTCTCCAGAAGAGATTTCTGCCATGATTCTTTCTAAGCTGAAGGCTGACGCAGAAGCCTTCCTAGGAGAGCCTGTAACAGAGGCAGTTATTACGGTACCAGCCTACTTTGACGACTCACAACGTCAGGCCACTAAAGATGCTGGTAAGATCGCAGGGCTTGAGGTAAAGAGAATTATCAACGAGCCAACTGCTGCCGCGCTAGCGTATGGTCTAGATAACAATAAAGAAGAAAAAGTCGCTGTCTTCGATCTCGGTGGTGGTACATTTGATGTCTCTATCCTAGAACTCGGTGATGGAGTCTTCGAAGTTAAATCTACTAACGGTGATACTCACCTTGGTGGTGAAGACTTTGATCTTCGCATTGTTAACCACTTTGTAGACGAGATCAAAAAAGAGCACTCTGCTGACCTAACTAAAAACCCAACTGCAATGCAGAGGCTTAAAGAAGAGGCAGAAAAAGCTAAGAAAGAACTTTCAACTGCTCAAACCTTTGAAGTTAACCTACCATTCTTAGATCAGGGTGAAGATGGACCAGTCAACTTCGAGTACAACTTTACTCGAGCTAAGTTAGAAGATCTTGTCAAAGACCTAATCGAAAAGACTGTCGAGCCATGCAAAAAAGCTCTTAAAGATGCCAAACTATCAGGATCTGACATCCATGAAGTAATTCTTGTAGGTGGTATGACTAGAATGCCAGCGGTCCAAGCCAAAGTAAAAGAGATTTTTGGTAAAGAGCCAAAGCAAGGTGTTAACCCAGATGAAGTCGTTGCCATGGGTGCTGCAATACAGGGTGGAGTACTACAAGGAGATGTCAAAGATGTGCTTCTTCTAGATGTTACACCACTTTCACTCGGTATCGAAACTATGGGTGGAGTTTCTACAAGACTTATCGAAAGAAACACTACTGTTCCAACTTCTAAGTCAGAGGTCTTCTCAACTGCGGCCGATAATCAGCCTCAAGTAGAGATCCACGTACTTCAAGGTGAGCGTGAAATGGCTGAAGGCAATAAGTCTCTAGGAAGATTTATCCTTGATGGAATTCCTCCAGCACCTCGTGGAATCCCACAGATCGAAGTTACATTTAACATTGATGCTAACGGAATTCTTAACGTAACAGCTAAAGATAAGGGTACTGGTAAGGAACAAAGCATTACAATCCAAAACTCTGGAAATCTATCTAAAGATGATATCGAAAAAGCTCAAAAAGAGGCTGAAGCTCATGCCGAAGAGGACAAGAAGAAGAAAGAAGCTGTCGAAGCTAAGAACAATCTAGAAAATGCCATCTATCAGGCAGAAAAAATGCCAGATGAACTAGGTGATAAGATCTCTGATGACGACAAAGAAGAAATCAAAAAGGCTATAGAAGCCGCTAAAGAAAAGAAGGACTCTGACGATAAAGATGAACTTGAGGCAGCAGCTAAAGAGCTACTAGATAAGATACAACCAATTGCTGCTAAAGTTTACGAAAAAGCAGCCGAGGAAGAATCAAAGAAAGAAGACTCCGAAGGTTCTGAGGACAAAGATAAAAAAGAAGATGCTCAAGAGGCGGAGGTAGTCGAAGACGAAAGTCGCTAATAAGAGACTTAAGCATAACCCTCTAGGCAAAAACTTAGAGGGTTTGCTAGACTAAAAAGTCTGACTTTACTTTATGACTTTAGAACAAGAGGGTGGGTATCCTTCAGAGGATATAAATAGGAAGGGCTTGGCGGAGCTATTAAGAGCTCTGGGACAAGTACCCCAGAGTGGCATAGATGCACTAATAGATGCTGGACATATCCTAACTGGTGATACAACACCAGATAATCATCTAGACCAAACACAGAGAATAGGAAGTAATGTAGTAAGATTGTTTTAAATAGGGAATTAATATGAAGATCACAATTATCAACGGAAGCAACAGAGAGAACGCACAGAGCTTTAGAATTGCTAAGTGGGTCAAGACCCGTTTAGATTTAAACCATAAAGATATCGAAGTAGATTTTGTAGATCTGCGTGAAGTCGATATGAGTTTTGTTCCAGATGAATACTGGGCAGGGGAAAGTAAAAAAGCTAAAGCTATGGCTGCAGAATATAAAAAAATCGATGAATCAGATGCGGTCATCGTCGTTACTCCAGAGTGGGGAGGCTTAGCCTCTCCAGTCCTTAAGCACTTCATCCTAATGTCAGGCTATGCCTTTGCACATAAGCCAGTTTTAGTGGTCGGAGTATCGGCCACACCAGTTGGCGGCATTCGCCCAGTTGAAGATATTAAGCATACCTTCAAAAACGCTCGTGGCGTCTTTATGCCAGAACCAATCGTTATTAACAGTGTCAACAGCTTTGCCCTAAACGATAAGGTAGAAACCGAACATGATGAACACATGTTCCCAAGGGTAGACTATTCTCTAAGGCTTTTAGAGCAATACGCTAAGGGATTAAAGATTGTTCGTGAGTCTGGGGTTATCGATCACGAAAAGTTCGAGTTTGGAATGTAGTTTTGATTCTAAACTTAAAGTTTAGCTAATCTAGCTAAAATAACTACCCGACCGTCAGCAGACCCCTTAAGGGTGCAAGTATAAAGAGTCATATGAGGTTCCTCGCCATCGGAAAGAGGGGCCTCTATCTCTGTCTGGTCTGGTTTGATCTGCTTAACATCATAAACTTCGTATTTGTATCTTTTGCCCTCGAAGTCTACAAATAAGTTATCTCCTATAACAATCCTATCCATATTGTAAAAAGGGGATTGAGCAATAGTTTCTGCCGGGGTCATACCCGTGTGCCATCGGTGGGCACTTAAGATGAAGTTACCGCCTTTTACAGGGTCTCCAAGTTCTGGGAACCTGTGCCAGACTCCACCATTATTCATCGTTGCAGCGTTGCCAGTCCTCATGGGAGCATTTACTCCAAGCTTTTGGATGTACAACCTATCATTACCTTGCTGTGGTAGATTATTCTCAAGAGAT
>JAKOXJ010000038.1 GCA_029781075.1 bacterium
GTCTACATACTTAACTTGTTCTACTTCGTCTGTGCCAGGCTCGGGATAGGTCGTTATGTAATCTTCTAGGGATGGATCTGTCATTAGGTGCAGGGCTCTAAGTTTCGTTCCAAAATCTCTAAATCTTACGAATTCTTTGTCGTCTTTTGGTATTGGTACTCGTGGAAAGTCTATCTTTAAGAATTCTTTATACTTTTCTCGGTAACTTGGCGAATGTAGTATTCCGTAAATGTAATCTAAAACATCTTCTGGCAAATACTCTGAATTCAAGTTTTTGCTAAGCTTAGCTAGTTCATACATGTCAAGATTTGAAGTTTTTGTTTTATCATCATGGTATGAGTAAAGCGGTGCTATAACTGTGGAGTCGGCTGCACTGTCCAGGATGTGCTCATCTGTAATAATATTTGTTACAAAGAAGTATCCACAGCTAAGTTGGCGGTTTAATCTAGAAAACACAAAAACTATATTCTTGGCTCCAGTTCTGAAGTTACGCATTACCTGGTTACGTGGCCAGGCTGCAAAGCCGGATGACTTATTTGAATAATATGTGTAACGGGTATCGAATGGTCGATACATTATGCTAGATACTCTATCGCGTTCTATGGCCCTGCCTATGTCAGACCTCATGCCGAAATAATTATGATTTCTCCCGTCTATAAGTTTGTATTTATTACGAAAGTCTTGTTCTGCTAGCTCTATTAAATCACTAACTACTTGTTCGATTTGATCTGCTGTCCAAGTTATCTGCGTTGCGTCTGCCCCAGTACGGAAGCCACTGGATTTACTTATAAACAGATCACCGGTACTTATATACTTTTGGTATTCTTCATTTATAGAATCATTTTTTTTGATGAGGAAATAATTAGGGTTCAGGGCTTCTATATTGTTGAATTTAATCTTGTTATCTATAAGCTTACTTAATTTAAGTTTGCGTTTTCCGTAGAGTTCGGCGTGGTGAATGCTACCGAGGCTGTTCTTCTTTTTGCCTTTTTTTCTGACAAAGATATTAATACTAACACCTTGCATAATGTCAAAGACATTTTGATCCGGGCTTCCATCCGGTGAAACTTCTTTCTTTTTGCTGTTTCCATGTAGATCTAAGATATAGATGTCGTCAAAGGTTTCGAGTAGATGCTTTCGCATTTGGCGGTGGGTTATGCCATCTATAAAAGAGTTGTTCGTAATCATGGCTACGACTCCTTCGCCATTCTTTTCAATTAAGTCTTCTGCGAACCGTATAAACTTAATGTAGTCATCGTCTAGGTTAATTTTTCGCTCATTAAGGTCTTTTTTATACTCTTTGATTAGGTTTTGTATATGTTCACTCTTGTTATTACTGCTTACAGAGTATGGTGGATTACCTATTACAACCATTATCGGTCGGTTGTGTTTGATTTCGGCTGCTTTGGTGCTTTCTTCTGTTACGGCTTCGGCTAGACCGTAGCTGAATAGATCTGGTTGACGTACTATGCCCTCTTCTAAAGTATTTGTGAGGTAAACTCCAAGCCTTTGATTAAAGTCTTCTAGTCCTGTTTCTTGCAAAGTCATGCCGAGTTTAAGGTGGGCTATGGTGTATGGGGCCATCATCAGCTCAAAGCCATGTAGCCTTGGGAGTAGGTCTCGTTCGGCGTAACTTGGCCAGCGTCCTTCTTGACCTTCGAAGCCTTTATAGATGAACTTAATAGTCTCGTTTAAGAAAGTAGCAGTTCCGACGGCAGGATCTAATATCTGAACTTTATGTATTTGGTTTTTGTAGCTTTTTCCTGATACATCTTTGGTAGTATGTTCGATTTTAGAAGTATCGGCCAGCCCTTTTGTTAGGCCAAAATCTTCTTTAAGAATTCTATCTACCTGATTAATCATAAACTTAACAATCGGTATTGGCGTGTAGTATGCCCCCATACGCTTTCGTTCTTCTGGGTCATATTCTCTTAGGAAGTCCTCATAAAAGTGAATGATTGGATCTTTTTCATCACCTTGACCATCACCAGATTCAATAAGTTTAAGGTGCTTCTTGATTAGATCTTTGACGTTGCTAACCTGGAATACCTCACAAAGTTCATCAACAATATAGCCTAATCTTTCATCAAACTCTGGGCCAGCAATATGGTCAAAGAATTTACGTAAGAATGGGTTAGATTTTGGCACAAGGTCTCTAGCTTCTTGGCGTGAGAATCCCTCTGGAGTTTTATCTTGATATCGTGCAACAAATAAACCGTAGACAAGAGTTTGAGCGTACATATCGGCAAATTTTTCTTTAGAAAGATCGTGGACTAGAAGCTCTTTCATTATAGTGTACATTTTATCGAGCTCTATACTTTGTATGTTCTCGTTGCTAAGATAGGCTTTTACGTCATCACGGATACGTCGGGCTTTGCCGCCCATGATCTCGGCAAGACGACGCCCTGATCTAATCTCTTCTGGTGGCAATTCTAAAAATGCTTGCAGCTCTCTAAGTAATTCTTCAAAAACTTCTTGGTTTTGTTCTAGCCTGCCGTCTCTATACTCTGCCAGCACAATTGTCTTATACTTATTGCCATTTCGGAAAAACCTAAATTCTAAATAATCTGTTAGGAACAGGTTGGCATATCCGTGGTAGCGTTGCATCTGTTCTGTTCCCTCGGTTTTATCTAAACTTATTCCTATATCTTTTGCTTCTGCGTAACCTAGGATTAAGTCTTTGTTATCTCTACTAAGAAAAACAAAGTCTGGTGCTCCATGTTCACTATGCTTAGGCTCATTAACGGCATGAACTTTTTCAAAACTCATCATTAAACGCTCTAGCGCAGGGCGGTATGAATGCTCTCTAGCATGTTGGTATTTGAGCTGATTCCCTACTTCATGAAGGTATTCTGTTATTGCTTCGGTATTCATTTAGATACAGATTATACCACCGCTTGGATTAGGCCATTGAATAGGGCTTGGGGGTTTGTGGGGCGGGAGGTGAATTCGGGGTGGAATTGGGCGGCGATGTAGAAGGGGTGGTTTAGTTCTGGTGCGGCTTCGAGTATTTCTGGGAGGTTAGTTTGGGGGTTAGTTCCGGTAATTATTAAGCCGGCTTCTTCTAAATCTGTTAGGTATTTGGCGTTAACTTCGTAACGATGACGGTGGCGTTCTTGAATTAGGTTATTTCCATAGAGCTTATAAGCTAGACTTCCCTCTTTTATCTCACAGTCGTAATTACCCAGTCTCATAGTTCCACCAGTTAGTTCTTTACCCTTTTGATCTTCCATAGTTGTGACGACTGGGTCGGGAGTGTCAGAATCGAACTCGGTAGAGTTGGCTTTTGTTAAGCCAGCTCTTCTGGCTCCGGCAATTGCAGCAACCTGCATGCCTAAACATATACCTAAATATGGGATCTCATTTTCTAGCGCATAACTTGCTGCTAATATCTTTCCTTCGATACCTCTATTACCAAAGCCACCCGGTACCAAGAAGCCATCGACTTCTTTTGCTACGTCATCTAGTTTGAGCTCTCCACTTTCTACTTTTTCTGCTGAGATGTATTTTATCTTTACAATTACTCCATTATCCCAACCTGCACTTCTAAGAGCTTCTGTGACAGAAAAGTAACTATCTTCATTATCAACATATTTGACTACCAAGCCAATACTAACGGACTTCTTTTTGGCTTCAGCCATTTTATCGGTTAGGTCTTCCCATTTTTTAATGTTGGCTTTTGAAGGTTTAAGATTGAGTCTACTTACGACGTAATCCCCAATACCTTGGAGCTCCAAACTGATTGGGACTTGGTAGATGCTTTCTGCATTAGGTAGCATGGCAATAGCTTCTTTAGAGATACCTCCAAAAAGGGCTAGTTTTTCTTTTAGCTTTGGTGGAGCAGGCTTTTCACTTCTGGTTAAGAGGAGCTCTGGGAAGATGCCAGAATTGCGGGCATCTCTTAGAGCATTTTGAGCTGGCTTGGTTTTAAATTCTTTTGAGGTCTCTAAATAAGGCAGATAAACGACGTGGGCGTATAGGGTATTTTCTCTACCAACACTTAGGCCGATTTCTCGAATGGCTTCGGTAAAGGCCTGAGCTTCAATATCGCCCATGGTGCCACCTATCTCAACAATATGGATACCAAAACCTTTAGAGGCTTCTAAAATCTTTTGTTTCATAAGGTCCGTTACATGAGGGATATATTGGACGGTTTTACCACGGTACTTCCCTGCTCTCTCATTTTCTAGAACTTCTCTTAGCACTCGACCGCTCATCAGTGAGCTACTCTGAGTTAGATTTTGATCTAAAAATCTTTCGTAGTGGCCTAAATCTAAATCTGTTTCTGCTCCATCACTTGTGACAAAGCATTCGCCATGTTCGGCTGGGTTTAATGTTCCAGAATCTACATTAAGATAGGGGTCGCACTTTTGGATGTTCACGGAATAGCCTCGGGCTTTTAGTATTGAACCTAATGATGCGGCAGCAATGCCCTTGCCTACGCCGCTAATTACTCCACCAGTTACGAAGATAAATTTTGTTCCAACATCTTCTTTAAAGCCCATTTATGACCTCCTATAAATCCTCTTTTAGTCACTTACTTCTTTAGCTAGTTACTATACAGAATATTTTTGCTTAAGGTTAGCCGTAAAGTTAGCAACAAAAACGTATCCTAAGAAGTACCCTGAGAGTCTAAAGATCCTAGCCTTGATATTAGTTTTCCGAATGCTGATTGTACTTTGCAGATTTCTGCCACATCTTCAGTCGTTCTTTTTTCTGTAGGTAGAGGGATTAACCCGCTTTCTCCATCTATTATGTAATCGAAGCCTTCACCTGGTCTATTATCTGCTTTTTGTGTTAGATCTTTTAGTGTTGATGTGTCTAATGTATCGAATGTCGTCATACATATATTTTACTCGTTCTAATATATTTGGTTAAGAAGTAAAGTTAGCAACAGCCAATGACTCAATGAAAACTGCCGGTTCTGATAGTTCTGAGAGTGTGAAATTTGATTCTAGGTGTTCATATCGTGAAGCTAGAAGCTCTATGGCGAGTTGAGCTCCAAATTCAGCACCGTATAAAGCAAAGGTATTACCTGTGTCCCCATGAGTAATATGGTGACAGGATAGCCGTCTATTTAGGCCTGTTAGGGTGTGGTTATCTACGAAGAAACTGTAGTCTGGACTATCTGCTTCAAAATCAGCAGGTATAGTATACGGAACTAGTTCCTCAAATCCCTGAACCAGTCTCATAGCGCAGTATGCGCCAATAAAAACTATCAGACCATCCCTGAAGGCATCTCTAAACTCTCTTGGTGTTCCTTTTAGCTCTCTTGTTGTGGCAAACAATGTCCCAGACTGCTCAAGATCTAAGAAGCATATGCTTGATGACATTCGGACAATTTCCCAGAAATCCGGAAGATTGGCGAATATTTTTGGTAGTTGCTTGTCAACAAGTCGATATAGATCATCCTCAGCTCTTACTAGTTCCCAGGCTTGGATTGTTTGGTCTGCAGGTAGCTCTGGGCCTACTCCAACTTTTACTCGAGGCATATGTTATTCGATAAAGCCGGCGGCTAGGACGAAGCCCTCGGGAGTATAGATCACTCCGGTTTGACCA
>JAKOXJ010000052.1 GCA_029781075.1 bacterium
AAGGCTTAGCTTCAGGATAAGCAAATAGTAGCTAGTTAACGACTCAGAGTAAGGATCATTCCTAGTTTTTCTGAATGTGGGAAAGAAAGAGACTACTTCTGCTGTAGTTATTATGGCTAGCGCTATCCCGGGCTTACTCTGTATGGCCAAGTAGGTAGCCACTCCAGTCAGAGAGAAGGCTAAGCAGACTTTATCTATTAAGACCACATCCTTGGTCCCATATCTAAAACAGTAGAAGAGGATTATTAGATCTACAAAACACCCTAGGATTGTCGGGATTGCTCCTATGCCAGCGCCTCCTACTACCTGCAAATAAGCCACCATAATAGTTATGATCGTAATACTAATCCAGGTATAAAGATGAGGCTTATTCTTACCCTTAAACATGTCGATTAGGTAAGGGACGTAGGCTACTAGTGCGACAACTGTGGCAGTAATACTTGCAATCAATTTTATTTCGTGGGGGATAATCATTTAACTTAATGTTATCAAAACGTTGCTGAAACTTTAGTTAATAGTGATAAGTAGTACAATCAGTTAGTAATCATGAAAAAATACAAGCTAAAATCAATTAGTAGGCTTAGTCCGAGCTCGTTTGAGCTAGTGATGGAACCGGTAGATATTAAGAATGGATTAGATTTTTACCCAGGTCAATATATTTCGCTTAGCGTAAGAAACGGTTCTAAGAAAAGTACTTTTAGATGTTTTTCTATCTCAAGTGCGCCATCAAATGATGGTGAGATAAGAGTTGGGGTAAGAAGTGGAAGTAGATATACAAAGCTATTAGAGCAAGCAGAACTTAATTCTTTAGTGGAGATAGATGGACCCTTTGGAGAGTTTACTCCTGATTTGGAAGAGAAACGACCGTTAATATTAATCGCCGGAGGGATTGGTGTTACTCCGATGATTAGTATTTTGGAATCATTGCAAGTGTATAAGTTAAACAGGCCAACTCAGCTCTTCTACTTTAACAAGAGCTCTGATGATATACCGTATTTAGAGAAAATTAAAGGTTTTAACAAAAGCAGGATATTTGTTTCGGGCAGTTTTAAAGAAGATAACTCTCTAGAAGTTGGGGAATTGTGTCAAGAATCTCTGAGTGAAGCTCTACCAGAAAAACTTGGCTCAAGTGCAGATTATTATATCTGTGGTCCAGCTGGTTTTATGAAAAAAGCTACAGACATCCTTAGGAATTCTGGAGTACCAGAGGCAAATATTATTACGGAGTCATTTAGTTCAACTAGTAAGAATCAGTCCGTTTTTTCATCTCTTTCTTTTGCAACTTATATCTTGGCAGGATTTTTAATAGCTGGATCAATAACGGCTTTTGCGGCAAAAGATTTCGTAAAGAATTTGCTAAAAGAAAATGATAGCCGAGAATCTGAGAATGAAGTAATTGATAATACAAATAATTATTACACTGATGAGAGCAGTACCAATACTCACCAGCAGCCTTCTGGAAGTCAAAGCACCCAAAGAAGTAGTACCTACCAGTCACCAAGGAGTACCGCTTCTTAAATAATGAAAGATAATGAAAGATATCAGCAATCAAGTTTAAAGCTTGGCTGTGATGCGATTATTACCATAGTTAGTGGTGAAGATTGCCAGAAATTATTTATAGAACTGTGGAAACAAGTCGACAAATTTGAGGATAGATTTAGTAGATTTAAGTCAGAGAGTGAGCTTACAAAGATTAATGCTAAGTCTGGACAAAGAGTTGATATATCAAAAGAGATGAGTGAAATACTTAACGAAGCTAGAAAGTATAACAAGATCACTGGTGGAATATATAACCCTATGATCCTACCTGGGTTACAGAAGGCTGGCTATGTAGTATCCTGGCCAAAACCAAATAGTGATATTGATGAGTCACTGGATTATAGCGATAGGAATAGTATAAGTTTTTCGGAAGTCGAACTGGATAGTAAAAGTATTAGATTGCCTAGGAACTCCGCTTTGGATTTTGGTGGTATAGGTAAAGGTTTCTTGCTAGATAAACTAGCTGATTATCTTGAGAGTCGAGGATATCGTAATTACTGGATCTCTCTTGGAGGAGACATAATATTTGGAGGTTTTGACTTAAACCAGAAAAGCTGGGTGGTTAGAGTGGATGACTTTAACAATGGTGGTGATCTTTTAGAAAAAGAACTCGCAGGCTTTTCGAACATGAAGGTGGCTGCAACCTCCTCTACCACGAAGAGGAAGGGTCAAGGCTGGCATCATATTATTGACCCAAGGACGAACTTGCCTGCAAAGAGTAGTATTATTGCTTCGACAGTTTTTGCCAAAGAAGGGGTAATGGCTGATATTTTTGCTAAAACTATTTTGATTGGTGGTGAAGCGATGGCAAAAGATCTCGCAAAGAAATATAGTATTGAATATATCCTGCAATTTAAAGATAAAAAGATAGTTAAAAGTTTTTAAAAAAAAGATATGTTTAGTAATTTAGCAGCAAGCTCTATCCCATGGTACGTTGTGAGGGGCTCTGGTTTTGCCGCGCTGGTTTTACTTTTTTTGGTTATTGCTGGTGGGATTGGCCACGCGACTGGACTAACTTATAAATATATCGAACCAGTAAAGGCCTGGGCTATCCATAGAGCTCTTGGGATAATGCTCTGCGTTGCACTCTTTTTACATATTGGTGCGATATTCTTTGATACCTATGTTTCGTTCCCGCTAAAAAGTATCCTTGTACCTTTTGTTAGTGATTATAGTAATGGGACAACTTTATTCGCACTCCATATGCCAAAACTTGCTATTGCAAGTGGGATTATTTCTTTTTACTTAATACTTATCTTAACAGCTACTTCTTTGGGCTGGATTAATTCTAAAAGAGGTCTATGGAGGAAGCTCCATTATATAAGTTACGTATTACCGATCTTAGTTGTTGTGCACGTTATAGGATCAGGAACAGATCTAAAAGAATCAATCTGGAGGCTTGGATCTTATTGCTTCTTAATAATTTTAACTATGCTTACTATATCAAGGGCCACTAGGACTTCTAAGAAGTAGTTAACTTTAGCTTATATCTGGTATATTTAGCAGATATGGTTAGCGTGCTTAAGCTTAAGAAATTTCTTTTTGTTATCGCCCTT
>JAKOXJ010000084.1 GCA_029781075.1 bacterium
GATTGAAAAATGGGGGTTCTTAACTACCCGTCTTGTTTTATTAATTTTGTTACTTTTATAGCTCTCGCAAATGGTATTTTAGCTATAAAAATTGACGCCGATAAAAGGTGCTAGTTTCTGGTTTTCTACAGTGGTAGAATGACGAGACTTGGCTCTTTTGGCATCCTCTAGATTCGTATCAAGATTTTATTAAATCTTTTAAGTTTTATGCGAACTAGAACAAACTTATAACTTCATTCTAGCAGAGGTCACACCCCCAAGTCAACGGGTTAAAAGTTTATTTACTTTCTAGGTATTGGCGGATCATTAGGGCGGCGGTGGCGCCTTCTCCGGTAGCGGAGGCGATTTGCATGGTGGCACCTGAGCGGCAATCCCCAGAAGCAAATACACCAGGAACTTTTGTCATCAGGTTACTATCGGTTTTGACGAACTTATATTCGTCAAGCTCTACTTTAGAGTCTTCCAGGAATTGAGTATTTGGGATTAAGCCGATGAATTCAAAGATTCCATCACATTCAAAGAGCTTTTCTTTGCCATCAGATTTGGTTTTGATACCTGTTACTTGGCCATCTTTGCCGACTATCTCTTCTGGGATGGTATTAAAGTGGACTCTAATCTTTCCTGATTTAGTGTATTCCTCTAGCTCTTCTATTAAGACTTCTGATGCTTTTAGTTTATCGCCCCGGACTAGAATGTCGATTTCTTTAGCAAAGCGAGTTAAGAAGATAGATTCTTGAATAGAAGAGTTACCACCACCAACAGTAACAATCTTTTTATCGCGGTAGAAAGCTCCATCACAGGTCGCACACCAGTGGACTCCTTTACCCCAATATTCTTTTTCTCCTGGGATATCAAGCTCACGGTAGTGAGTGCCGGTGGCTATTAGAACAGATCTTGCTTTAAACTGGCCACCTTCTTCTGTCTTAACTGTAATAACTTTGGTTTTATCATCGCGGGAGAGTGTAGTAACCGTGCCAAAATCGATCTTGGCCCCAAAACGTTCTGCTTGTTTTTCCATCCCTTGTGCAAGTTCTAATCCAGTTAGACCATCTGGGAAGCCAGGGTAGTTATCAACTCTATCCGTTAGAGCAGCCAAACCACCGATAACTCCTTTTTCTAAAAGTAGAGTCTTAAGATCTTCTCTGGTTGTATAAATAGCTGCTGCTAGAGCACTGGGCCCAGCACCAATCATTAATACATCTAAAATCTCTTGTTTATTATCACTCATGGGTATATATATTTAGTTTAACAAATATTTTATGGAAGTTCGTAGTTTTATTGGTGTTGGCTTGGATGATGTGAAGATAGCAGAGATTCTCTCACACAATAGCATATCTTTTGAGGAAGATCGTTACCCAAGCCACGTAATATTGGTAGGACCAGACGAAACAGCAGCTCTTACTAGCGGATATGGAGTCGATTTGGTTCAAAGATCTATAAAGAGGACGTGGGATGGTATCAATGGAACGATGGTAGATCCTATAGGATTCAGAACCTTTGGGCCACTTGGTGAAGTTGATGGTAACTCACACCTAACTCTTCTGCTGGACTGGGAATACCAAACCGGTTTAGCACAGGCCAGCAGGAGGAGCCTTCTCCTTGATGGGGATATTTCACCCCTTCCACCGCATGCAACCGTATGCAAAAACTGGTATCGGGATACCGAAGGATTGGTCTTACCTATAGGAAAGAAAATAGGTATAACGGGGGTGTTCTTATACTCTAAAGATTCTGATGGGATTCGCCTAGAGGAACAGATCGTTTAAGCGATTGCTTCTGCTAGTTGGGCTGGTTTGAACCCAACAACAACATTCTTTAGGCCTGCTTCGTTCTCTATTAGAGTTATTGGGACAGTAGTTGAGCCACTGAGCTCAATTGCTTCTTGCTGTCTTTCTGGGTGTTCATCTAGATGTACTTCTTCCCATTCTTGATTCTTCATAGAAAGCCATTTTTTGACCATTTGGCAACTAGCACAAGTGGTGGTTGTGTACATTGTAATTTTAGACATAATTTCTACCCTCTTTTAGTTGATTAAATCTATTAGATTTTTGTTTTAATTTTGAACTTTTTATTAGTCTACTGATGCTCTAATTCCTCTAGATGTTCATCATGCGGGATGAAAGTTTAGAATGATCTGCAAAACTTTTGGCTTGTTTTGGCAGACTCCCACCCGCAAAGAACACCTATAAATCGCTCACCAAATCAACTACTCACATATATTTCTCTAGTGACTTAAATTGTATCATAAGCACTATATGTAGTGTAAAGAGTTAGTTTTTACTACGTTTCGTTCGATTCTACTGCGTCATTCGCAAAAGGCGAAGTAGAATGGAGGCACCGACCGGAATTGAACCGGTGTACGCGGTTTTGCAGACCGCTGCCTAACCACTCGGCCACGGCGCCATCAACCTGTAATTATAACAGAGAAGATCTCCTCTTGACAGGTGGGAATATGAAGCGTTATGCTTATGCTTAAGATCTCGCTTATCTAAAAATTCAAAAACAAAAATCTAAAAACAAAATTGGATCATTGCTTTTAATATTGATAGATTTATTGGGATCTTAAGACAAAACCTAATTAAAGTTCTCCCGTTTGTTTAGCATATATTCTTCTAGTTAATAGGAGGGTGGGCATGCTCCAAGCAGGAGTTCTTTGGTATTTAAATCTTTCTGGGATTGAACAAAGTGTCCCTGTTATAGTAAAATAACTTTTGTACGGGCCAGTAGCTCAGCTGGTTAGAGCACCGGCCTTTTAAGCCGGGTGTCATGGGTTCGAGCCCCATCTGGCCCTCCAATACGATTGTGTTTAAAACAGAGTTTATTGCTCTGTTTTTTTGATACAATAATGCTATGAAAAATAGTACAAAATTTAGTGGTGGTGTGTTAGCTATCGGCGTACTAATACTCGGCTACCTAGCTAAAACACTTGGCGACAGAGGGATATATGCTGACACTAGCGGCACCTCTGGCTATACAACGAACTTCGAGGTTTTTTTACTCATACTGGGGATTACTTTGTGTATAGGCGGCTTTATCAAGTTAATGATGTCGCTTGGCAAATCTTAGTTGCTATAGCTTCTACTATGGCCCTCCAGTACACGTATACGAATGTAAGAGACCCGAGAGGTTCTTTTTGTTATGATTGAGTAATGAAAAGGATATTGATAGTCGGGAGAGGCAGCTCGGGCAAGTCTACGTTAGCCTTGGCATTGAGCAAGAAACTGAATCTGCCCGTATACCACTTAGACCAATATTTTTGGAAAGAAAATTGGGATCCAGTTGACGATGAAGAAAAGCACAGGCTTCACACTGAGCTAATATCAAAAGATAGATGGATCATAGAAGGAAGCTCTCAGTTTCTAGAAGAGCGGGCCAAGAGAGCTGACCATTTAATTCTCTTGGACTTGCCACCATACAGGACGATACCAAGCTGGCTGAACAGGATATGGAAGTATCGTGGGACCACCCGCCCCGATATGGCTAAAGGTAACATAGAGAAGTTCAATATCGAGTATATAAAATGGCTTTTTGATGGTGATAGCCCAAAAAGGAAGCTGAAAACGTTTAAAGAAAAGACGCCACATAAAGAGCTGGTCATCCTAAATAGTAGGAGGCAGGCTAAGAAGTACCTATCCTCGATTAGCCAAAATAGTTGAGACAGGCAACACTATGGCCCTCCATTTACGGTTATGTTTAAACAGAGTGAATAGCTCTGTTTTTTGATAAAATGGGTTTATGTCATTTCAAGCTTATTTAGACAATATCGAAACAAAAACCGGTAAAACCCCCAACGAGTTTATTGAACTTGCGAATTCTAAAGGTTACGGCAAAGATACTAAGTCTGGCGAGATAGTTGCCTGGCTAAAACAGGATTATAATCTAGGTCATGGTCATGCAATGGCTGTGGTTCATGTTATAAAAAATGGCTCAAAGATAAGCAACAAACACGTCAATAGTAGCGGTTCACATCATGACGATAGCAATGAACTACGACTAGACGGTGTCAAAAATCGTTGATATAGCATAGAAACGTTTTAGAGCATGTCTTGCTGTAATATATTCCACTATAGCGCTTAGATAGATTTTATAGAGGACTCATTACTTTGAATCTTTTTTAGTTGCAGAGCTTTTGGCAGTGGGCTTGGATGGCGGCTTGGTGTTCGGCTTCGGTGTGGGTGTAGTAAATCACTCCGTCATCTCCGGCTACGAAGAATAGGTAGTCTGTTGGAGCAGGATTTGCCACGGCTTCCAGAGCGGTCATCTCGAAGGTACCAATTGGAGTAGGAGGTAGGCCTTTAACAATCCTGGTGTTATATGGGCTTTGGATATTAGGGTTTGGTTCAACTCCAGTTAGCTTAGCAGCATACATAAAGGTTGGATCTGCACCAAGGGAAATACCCTGCTGCAGACGAGATTCAAAGACTTGGGCTATCTTTTGTTGCTCCTCTGGTTTAGATGATTCTTTCTGGACGATGGAAGCTAATGTAAAGGCTTGGTGGAGGGTTAGTCCTCTTGCTGCAAGTTGATCTTGAAGTGGAGCAACACGCTCTGCATATAGATCAAAATTGCGTTTTAGCCACTGCTCAAAAGTAACCCCGCTGTTTAGATCTGTATAGGTTTCTGGTAAAAAATATCCCTCTAGATTGACGTTGGCTAGACCAGCTTGAGAAGCAAGGATTGGGTGAAAGTCTGGGGTTAGAGAATCGAGAGTTTGCTGAACTTGATCTTGCCCAAAGTGCTGGTATAGCTCTGGGAGAATTTCTTGGACAGTTTTACCGGCAAGGATAGTTAGTTTTGCGTCCGATACTTTACCCCCTGATATTATCTCGACAATTTGGGGGCCAGAAAGCTCTGGAGAAATAGAGTAGGTTCCAACTTTTAATTTAGAGTAGGTTCCATTTAGCTTGGCATGGATCCTGAGGCTTAAGGATGACTTAATAAGTTTTTCTTTTTTGAGCCGATCCATGATGTCATTTACAGAGTCACCTTTGGAAACAATAAATGTTTTACTATCTCCTTTGCCGGCTGGCTGAAGAGATCCTTTATACCAAATGTAGCTCCCTCCTATGAGAATGACTAGACCAATAATGATACCTATGATGAGCTTCTTAGAAGATTTGGACCCGGATTTTATGTCCTTGGCCTCTTTAAACGCTCCGTGTCTGTGATGATAATATGTTTTCATTATTACAATTTTATTTCTCTGTCTCTTTATGGGAGAAGTGGGGGAGCATTATCTGAAATCTTGTTCTAGATAATCCTGAAGTATTAAGGCAGCAGCCTGGTCATCTATCCTTTTTTTATGACCCTTCTTATCTTCGCTAAGCTCGCTCCTTACCAAAACGCTTGAAAGTGTTTCGTCTTGATACTTCAAGGGGACTCCAAGTGTGTCTTTTATTTTATCACCAAAAGCTTCAACTTCTCTAGTTTGCTGAGTTGCATTACCACTCAAGTTACGGGGGTAACCGAGGATAATTAGTTCAATCTTCTTTTTATCGCAAATGTTTTTGATTGACTCGATTTCTTTGCCGTCGTTTTTGTTATTGATAATCTCAAGGGGCTGAGCGATTAGGACCGAATCTGTATCTGCGTAGGCAATGCCGATACGCTTTTCACCATAATCGATAGAAATTATCTTCATAAAATAGGTTTACTTATTGGTCTTTGGAACCATCGGCAATCTCTATTTTTACTTGGATCTTATCCGCTTTCGGTAGGGTAGTTGCCCAGAATGGAGATATTTTAACTGAGGCGCTATCGACTCCATCCATATCTTTAACAATTTGAATGGCTTCACCCTTCTTTTTACCTGTGGTTTCTTCTTTAATCTTTTCTGTGTCTATATTCGGACCGATGTAGGCAACTGTCGTAAAGGTATATTCTCCATTCTCGTTAGAACTTATTTTTAGCTCATCTACCCCGTTCTTTACAATGCTCTGTGATTCATCTTTCTTTAGCTCGTTGATATTAAGCTCGAGGATCTTTTCTAGCTCTGACTTCTCTACTCCATACATAGAATAGTTCGCTACGACTGTCCCCGCAACTGTCTCTGCCTGCTGACCAACGGCAGGGGTGACCTGGACGTCACCTAGCTGAACTGTAAAAGTCTCTTCTAGTGGCTCTTGGGAGGAATTGAACTGAGAGGTAAGTTCAGCCTTATAGGCATCTTGGTTGTTGGTTGCTAGTTTTTCTCTTAGGGTCGCCACATCAGCCTGAGAAACAACCTTAACTATCTGAGTTGTACCGCCAGCTATCTCACTACTTGAGCCGATTACGCCAGAAGGAGCGCCAGAGATGCTCATGCTTTTTGCACCGCTGTTATACTGTGTACCAGCGTTTTGAGCTGTTATAGCAACTGTGGCAGTGCCGTTCTTCTTGCAGGTTACTCCTCCTGTAAAGTCACTAGGTGGGATAGATACTGTTTTATCTGTTACATAATTTAAGCTGCCTGAAGAGACAATGGTCCCGGCTGAGATTGTGACATTACTAGCACTTTTATAGCAGTTAGTGATTGTGAGAGTACCGCTGGCTTTGGCTCCGATGTCCTGCTGACCTGTGGCGGGAGTGGTTTCTGTAGTTGTCTTTGAGCCAGATTTTTTAACTACCTTCAGTTCATCTTTAGTGGTTTCTGTAGCGTTCTCGTTAAGCTTGGCCGAGAAGTTAACGTCAACTCTTTCGGCGTTGGCTTTGACATTGATAATGGCTGACTTTTTTGTAGTCATTAGAAGAAGCACTAGAAGAAGTACACCGAGGAATGCGCCCATTCCGATAAGTGCTTTTTTTCTAAAGTCGTAGAAGTTTGGTACTCTTTTGCCCTTTTCTGCCTTAGGCTTTTTGCTCTTAGTATCTGGTTCGAGCTCAGATTCCGTGGTAGTTGCGGCAAGATCAGCATCATCTATGGTGAGATCTTCGTCAATGTCTTCTCCTGGCTGGGCTTGAGAGGGGTCTAATTCTTCGTCAGACATCTGACCATCTTCTGGGTTATTGATTTTGATTGCTGCCGTGGTGGCTGCCATCGTACCTCCAGCAATGGCGGCTGCTTTGATATTTGGCTCAGCGCTTAGGTTTGGGGCAGTTGGAATTTTTGCCGCTGCGGCCATGGCAACAAGTTTTGAATCTGATGTAATAAGGGCAAGATTCTTAGATTTAGAGTGAGCTGTTCGAGCTAGGAGTTTTAAATTTACGCCAGAGTTTAGAGCTGTCGAATTTTTGGGAACAACAATCTTAACACTTTTAGCTTCTTCCGAGCGGAGCTTGGTGACAATAGAAGTTATATCCGAATCTTGGTCAACATAAATTACTCCAGATGGGTTAGAGCCACCGCTTACAATACTAGCCTCTGGTGTGGAGACTTTTTTGGGTGATCTTGGTTTTGTTTGCATGTTTATTTTTTTATTAGAACTCTTCAAGCTATAGTCTAGCACTTTACAGAGCGGGAGGCTAGTATCCTGCTTAAGTTTTAATATAGCACCTTTTATCCATCTTAAGAAAAGACTCAAGCAGATTATGAGCTACTGTATAGATCTAGTAACTTCATCGACTATTTTAGCTAGTAGGTCTGCTCTGTCTACTAAGTCTAGCTCAGTACCATCACAGTCTTCAGCTCTTCTGGCATAATAACCTAGATGTGGGAGAAGAGAGGTCTTTGCACTCTGGATCGTCCTGATTTGTCTTCCTGTTGTAAGGTCCGTGATTGGTGACGTTCCATCTTTGGACATGCTATTCATTGTCTGCTGGAGCTGAATTCCTAGAGAATCATCGAGGGCAACGATTTCATGCAGGGCCATTAAGGGACATAGCCCGCTTTCTCCTCTAACCTCGAGAGATAGCCTTACATAGGCAGGACAGCCTGCACACTTTTCTGGCCATTTTCTGATATTAGTTGGTCTCTCTATGGTCATTTAGATATATTTTAACATAAATTATAATAATGTGTCTATATCTAGCAGAACCTTATCTGTTATAATCAATTTATGTTCTAGCCGGGGTGGCGGAACTGGTAGACGCGCTGGACTCAAAATCCAGTGAGATTTATCTCATGAGAGTTCGAGTCTCTCCCTCGGCACCATTAGTTAAATATTTTATAGGTGGGCTGAATGTTATATATTGGAGCAGATCATCAGGGTAGATTAGTCAAAGCTGATCTTATAGCTTTCCTAAAGAGCTTAGAGATTGATTTTGAAGAGGCTGGGCAAGATGGTTATTCTCCAGAAGATGACTACCCGGACTTTGCTACTGCCGTTGTTTCAAAGATTTTAAATGACGAAGCGAATAGAGGAATCCTGCTTTGTGGCAGTGGCCAAGGGATGGCAATTGCTGCAAATCGATTTAAGGGAATTAGGGCTGGTCTTTGCTGGAATCTGGAAGAAGCGTCGCTTGCCAGAAGTGATGATGATATCAATATTTTATGTCTGCCACGAAGCTTGTTTAGTAGTAAAGAGGGAAGTGGAGATGGTGGCTATGACTGGCAGGATATAGTTAAAGCCTTCCTTGAAACAGAATTTAAAGCTGCCCCAAAATACATTAGAAGAATCGAGAAGCTGGATAGACTACCTTAATCGTCTTCACTATAGAGCGGGCAATCGCCCCAATCTGTTACATGTGCGCCCCATGGTACCCCGCCAAACTTCGTAGTAACGTGCTCAAAGTATACGGTGCACTTCTTGCCGTCTTCAAGATGTAGAACCGCCTGATTATGGTCATTTCTTATTAGAGTTTGTTGGTGTGTAGGATTACTTGCATAATCAAAGCTGGCTACTCGCTCTTTGGCCTCCCTCTCAATCCCTTCTTTCTCGCTTTTAGTTTGTCCAGATGATCTTATAAAACCATTTCCTATCAGTCCAATGCATAAGGCCCCTATTAAACCGAAGGATATCTTAAGTAAGGGCTTTGGTAATCTGCCGTCGAGACTATTATTTAATTTATTCATAAATACAATTTTAAAGTGTTTTTTAGTAATTACCTAAAGCTTAATAGACTAACCCTTTTGCTTTACATATATCTATATATATTTGGCGAACCTCATCGTGGTATGGTGCTAGCTGATCTGGTTTTAGGTAGTTATCAGCAGAACCAGTCGAGCCAGCCTCGGCCATTCTTAGGGCCGATTGCACAACAACCCCATGCCGAACATTTGCACTAGCTTCTATTTGTTCAAGATGTAGCGGGTTGCAACACCTCCTATAGCTACACTTATGGTTTAGATGATATCCTTTCTTAAGATACCTACCCGGACTCGCCGCCCAGGTTACTCTATGTGCTAGGTAGTGGCCTCTTTCTTCGATTGTCCTTATCTCTCCTGTCTCTAGATCTACTTTACGAGTTTTATAGTTTCTGTAAAGACGACCATAGCCATCAAACTGCCAGTTTAGATTGCCATCCGGGCGACAATAATAGCTCCATGACTCCCAACATCCAGTCAGTGGATGAAATCGTATCTGCGAAATAGAGCCTGGGGTCAAGAGAGACTTATCCTTGCAAACAAAAGGGAAGGACATGCGTTGGAATTTAATATAGTATTCCAGGGATTTCGCAACCGAAGGTAAGATATCACCCCATAGCGTTTTTATTCTTCCGGAAGGTAAAAAGTTAAACCAATCTGGATTAAGCTCTACTTTTCTTTCTTTTAGGGTGGGGCGGCCAAAGCTAAAATCAAAATGCCTAGCATTATAGCAGGCTGCTTCACCACAGAGCCTAAGCAGATCCACCTCAGAAGGATCATCTAGGGAAAAGGTTCTCATTTCACTCTCTGCCAACATCATTGCCACTTGGGCAGGGTCTTCACCATCACTTATTCCACCCAATAGACATCCCTTCCAATCGATTGAGGATGCACCCAAAATATTAGCTAGCCGACGAGTATTGGCTGCTTCTCTCATACCTTCAGTATCCTGGCTGGTTGCTAGAATTGAGAGTTTCTCAATACCCTTGTTGACTTCAAGTTCTGTTACCGTCCCAGGAAGTAGCCATAGGCCTGACTCAGTCCTGGCATAATCGTCAGGAGTAGGCGCATACTTTTCTACTCGCAAACGGTTGCCACCTATAAATCCGGCCCTTGTGTGACTTGGTGCTAAACCTGGTAGCATAGTTTTCTCTCTTCCTTTAAAAGAAATTGTAGCATTGACTAACTAATAAGTTTGATGTAGAATCTAGATCACTATGAGAAATGTAAAATCATATGCTTTGGAAATACTTGGGACTCTAGAGGCTCTAATTTCTGCTGCTTACATTTCTAAGAACTCTTTTGCTTTTGCATTTTTTGCCCTTTAGGGGCATTTATTTTTACACATCACCGTTTTTAAACTTAACAATAACTTAATAAATAATAAGGAGAAAATATAATATGGCAGGCATACATGATACTAGAACACATGAAATGTTGACGAGAGAGGACGTACCGATAGATGATGGATCCTGGCCTATGCCGGTAGGATCAAGAAACCCTGGTACAGATAGTAGTGAAATGACTAGAACTGGTATTGGTCAAGAGATGCATATTGTCCAAATGAGAATTAATAGTCTTGGGGCACGCCTATGTGATCTTTACCTACAAGACCCTGTAGACCAAGAAGAAGTGGCCAGAGTGAAAGATGAAAGAAGTGGTCTAAGGGCAAAGAATAGAAAGTTAGAAAGAGAACTCAGGAAGCGTAAAATTGACGAAACAGCAACAACTACAATGGAATGGTGTCCTATTGGTGAATAGATAAGGAAAAAATGATAGAGATTAAACCAATCTCCAGTAATAAGCTGGGGAGTGGGGGGGGTTATTAGCGGCCGGTAAAGCTCCAGTGCCATGGCTCCTCTGCCCTTTGCTGGAGTTTGTATTTACTGGCGTTTTCTTTTAGCCAGGTATAGCAAGTGGATTTTTCAAAAATAGGGGAGTCGTCACATTTAAAGTCCATAGCCATGCCATAGTTATGCAAAGACTCGCCGGGTTTTTCGGTGGGAGGATTGCAGCTTTCGGCCGGTAGGGAAGTGTCTCCCCCACAATTGGCCTTTCTTAAACTGACCTGCTCTGCGCAGGGTCTAAAAGTAGAAGTTAAACCGATAGGCTTACCTTCATTTCTGGCATTTTTTAAAATCGCTTTGGTCTGGAAGTAGAGAAGCTTATTAACTTTGTGCCCTTCTATGTCCCATAGATCAAACTGATGGACTGGCCCACTCTGGCAAGTCTCTGATTCTATTACCCTACTTTCGGATATGGCTGGGTTGAGCTGAGCTGGATGTGAATTTAGATTAGCCTGGAGCTTACCAGTATTAAAAGCAAGTAATAGAAGAATGCCGAACATAGCCTATGATTATAGCTTAAAGAACTAGTTTACAGTTATAAGCTTAAGCAATTTGTTATAATTGGAGTTATATGGATTCTAAAGGGCAATCACTGACTATTTGCGTTAGCGGCGCGGCGCATGGACCTACTGTGGATCAGGACTTTAAGATTGCCTTTGAGATCGGTAAGAAGATCGCCGAAAAAGGTCATATCTTAATAACTGGTGCGACAGTAGGACTTCCGGATTGGGCAGCTCAAGGAGCTAAAAGTGTTGGCGGCAGAAGCATAGGGATTAGTCCAGCTCAAAGCTACAAAGAACATGTTACTAAATATCATCTTCCTACAGAGAATTACGATTTTATACTTTATACCGGAATGCACTATGTCGGTCGTGATAGTTTGCTAATAAATAGCTCTGACTGTGTGATTTCTATTGGTGGAAGAATGGGCACTGTACATGAGTTTGCCACTGCAATTGAGGGGCATAAGCCAGTTGGTGTGGTTAGTAATTCTGGTGGTACTTCTGATATGTTCGATGAACTAATGACTATTGCCGGGATGTGTAAAGGGGGAGTCTGTAACGACCAGCACGACATTTTCTACAATGAAGATATTGACAAACTACTAGATAATGTTATAAAAGCAACTTTTGATAAGTTCAAAAAAAAGTGAGATCACCCTCTATCCCCTGCTACATTAAGACAATTAGTACAATATTAGTACAGGATTTATTTAATAGGGGATAGCAGGGAAGAGCTCTATATTTCTTATATATTGATATGGTGCGTGCGTTTGTAGCAGAGCATTACTAAGAGGAGCTCAGTGTCGGACCGGCCTCTACTATGGCCTCGTTTAGCCTACGCTCTATCTCATCGGATTTTAAGTTACAGGCAGACAATACTGCTCGACTTAAGTAAGTTAGCGTGCTTAATTCATGATCCCTTATTCTAGATATAATCTTAAGCGCTGTCTCTGGATCTTCGCCAGAAATTACTAGATCCTCTGCAGGTCCAGCTACCTTCTGAGCAGATACCCTATACGCTCGCGTACAAAACTCCCCTGCTTGCCCTGAGCAGTTACTGCATTCGGTAATCATACAAATACTACTACTTTATCGGGCGAAGTGGGCGAAGGCACGGTTGGCTTCGGCCATCTTGTGTACTTCTTCTTTCTTTTTGACTGCTGCTCCGGTTTCGCCGTAAGCATCAACGATTTCTGTGCCTAGTCTCTTCCAGTACGGCATTCCTTTTTTAGCACGAGCTGATGTTACGAACCACATCATTCCTAGGTGAGTTCTTCTGTGACCTTGTACTGGGTAAGGAATTTGATAGTTAGCTCCACCCACACGACG
>JAKOXJ010000093.1 GCA_029781075.1 bacterium
ATTCGTAGTCCCATTCCATCTTCTCCATAATCGTAAAGTCAGGCCAAAAAGTAATCGCCGTCCCAGTACCCTCTGCCTTACCAACAACCTCGATATCCCCTTGCGGAACTCCAGTAGCAAACTCCATCCTGTGCAGTTTCCCATCACGCTTAACTTCTGCGATAAGCTTTGTTGATAAAGCATTGACCACACTCGAACCAACACCATGCAGACCAGAGGAAATCTTATACCCACCACCGTGGAACTTTCCTCCAGCATGGAGCACTGTTAGTACAGTCTCCAATGCACTCTTACCCGTCTCTTTCATCGCATCAACAGGAATACCTCGCCCATCGTCCTCTACCCTAACTCCACCATCTTCACGGATAGTTATAAGAACTTTTGTGCCATGTCCAGCAATGGCTTCATCGATACAGTTATCAGCAATCTCCTTAATTAGATGATGCACACCATCATAACCAGTGCTACCTATATACATTCCCGGACGAAGACGAACAGGCTCCAGGCCTTCTAAAACCTGAATCTGACTCGAATCATAATCGCCTTTAGCCATATTTTTTACAGGGGATTAAATTAATTCCCATGCCCTCCAAAAATAAAATCTCTTTTATTACTACTTGCTGCTTAATTATAGCACAATAGGAAGTTGTGATACTTAGCTTATTGTCTATTTTACCTGACAGAGAACTCGCCACTATCCGCAGACTCTGGTGGCCTATTTTGTTGAGCAGACTGAGTATACTGCGTTGGCTGCACTGGTCTTGGCCCAGTGCTTCCTGAAGCGCCTTTCTTTGCCAAGAAGTCATCTAAGAAGGATTGAGGTTTCATGGAGCTTATATCTGCCTGTGCACTTGCTGTAGGGCCTAAAGTCTCCTTATCCTTCATCCTCTCATAGATCTCTCGTTCAACCTCCGCCTTTGGTCTTGCATACTTAGAAGCAGATAAACGCTTAAGCGCTTCAGCTATTTGAGGATTGGACTTCTTCTCGGGGAAAGGGATAAACATTGTAAAAGGATTAGATGGTATACCACTTACCAACATCTTTACCGCCCCATTTAGGTTTGGCATTTTAATCAGATCATCAGATGTGAAGACTGGCTCAAACTGCTTAACTAAGGTATCAGCATCTTCTGGACCAGTTCTTAGTGAGATTAAAGATCCAACATTTCCAAATACCGCATTCTTTATTTCTTCAGTTAACTGACCGACATACTGGTTAGCCATAACAATGCTTAACTTATACTTTCTAGCTTCTGAGAGAATAGTCTTAACAGAATCAGTTAAAAAGTTCTGAAACTCATCTACGTAAAGAGTAAATGGTCTAAGACTATCCTTGTCCTGTGTATTTCTGCTCATAGCAGCAGCTGTAAACTTAGTTAAGAAGATCATACCTAATAACTTAGCGTTAATTTCACCAGTTTTACCTTTATTTAAGTTTATAAAGACTAATTTACCCTCATCCATGGCTTCCTTTATTTTGATTCCGCTATGCACCTGACCAACGATATTTCTCATCATCTCATTCGTCCTAAAGGCGCCAATCTTACTTGCAAACCAAGATATAAGCTCTCCATGATCACTAGACTTAGAAGACGCCGGCATCTCTTTACGCCAGAACTCCAGAATATCCGGTGCGGTTACGTACTTCAATTTACTCTCTAGATAATCTTTATCAACGAACAACTTAGGTAAGTCTATGATTGTCCCTCCCTCTGGGTCAGCCATAGCAGTAAGCGCCGCATTTC
>JAKOXJ010000094.1 GCA_029781075.1 bacterium
TTTACAGTTTTTACTCCAGAAGCATTATTGGCCACCGCTCCGCCGATTGTAGAATAATCAATACTGCTGGGGTAGGGCGGGAGGAAAAGCCCGTGACTATTTAATGTTGACTGGAGGCTTCTATAGTTGAGCCCAGGCTGAACTGTTACGATACCCGTTTTCGAATCTAGACTTAGTAGTTTATTCATATGGGCAGGAAGAGTAAGTATGACTCCATCACCTAATGCTCCACCTGCTTGATCCGTTCCTGACCCGCGAGCGGTTATTGGTAGGATCGTCCCTTTCTCGGCTAGTCTCCAACAAAAACGCAGGACCTTGCGAACGTCCTGGGCATTTCTTGGATAAACAGCAATACGTGGAGTGACTGTTAACACGCTTCCGTCTGTAGAGAAATAATCTAAAGTCCGACTGTCGGAGGAAACCTCTCCGGAGACATGCTCACGGAGGTACTCTGCGATCTTGTTGCTCATATAAAAGTTAGTATAGCACAAGGAAAATGCTGTAATCTTTACGTATATATAGTTGATTTTTTTTGTTCATTATGATATACTATTTAAAGATAATTTAAACGAGCAAGGTGTGTAAGTACATATGAATGAATCTTTTCGGAAAGTAGGGCTGGCAACCTCAATAACTGTAGGTGCAGTGTTAGTAGGGCTTGGAGGGAGCTCTATAGATAACGTAGTCACAAACCCAGATCACAGCAAGGATGTGGCGGCTCTTACTAAGTACACTTCTCCTGAGGGAAATGATGCTAGATGTAACACAACACTAGCACTTGACTTCCAGAGGTCCCTACACGAGGCAACTGATGGGAAGATGTCCGATGAGACTGCTAAAGCATTCGCTCCTGTTTTGGCAAATATGGGAGTTAAAGACATGCACGGCAACCCTCTAGGACCAGAGGATTTAAAGGATATAACAGCAGCCGACCTGTCAGAAGTCCCTGGTTTTGACTGTGATGCCAAAGGTGGAGCGAGCACTTTTGTGGTCGTAGACACTATAAAAGAAAAAGCACCCCTAGTTATCGGAGGACTCGCCTTGATCCTAGGTGGGGTTTCGTATGGTCTAGGAGTAAGATCTGGTAGAAAATCATCTGAGAAAGAGGTAAAATAAAGCTTAAACTAAACATATAGAGTATGACTGCCGTACAACCTGGGCCTAGGATCCAAACAGTTGAAAATCGCGATGATAGGATAGACCCATTTGGCGATAAGGGCGTTTTTTGGACACCCGATAATCATGATGGTGCAAAAGACTTTGTACTTAACAACTTAAGGATAGCAAGGCTTAGACTCCCAAGTGAGGCAAGAGATGCAATCGATGAGACCGAGTCAAGGGTAAGACATATGTTTGAAGACTATACGTCAGATAATGCAAGAGGAGACTTTGATGAGGGAAGGTATGGCTTTATGGTAGCCAATAGGAATCAGGTAGTCACAAACCCAGCTCTTCCGGGGCCAGATTACAGCGAAGAGGTCAGGGACTATATCCCAATAGGCGATTTCTTAGATAGGAATGGTTGCGCAAAAGTGCTCTGGGGGCTACCACCTAACATCGTAGACGACTTAGGTCAACAGCAGGATAAAGGTGTACTTGTATTCACCCCAATAAGTGTAGACGCTGCACTCTCATACTTTAATGCACACCAAGATGGGGGCGGAGATCTTCAATCCCATTTTGGAAGAATTGCTACAGCTACTGCAGAGTTCACTGCAAGAAAGATAGGAAAAGGAGGCGTGATAGGACTAGGTGCAGTTCTACCAAAGTTCACAGATATTGGACGAACTATTACTAGCTCCGGCATCCACACTACTACTGGTCACGCAGGTACATTGGCGGCCATTAAGGGTACTGTAGACAAAGTACGAAAGGAGATGTTTGATGGTAACTTACCAAATGGGCATATAGGCATACTCGGAGCCGGATCTATTGGTTTAGCAGCAGCAGTAGAGCTGCATAGGATGTACCCAGATAAGATAATCTCTGTATATGACAAACATCCCGCCAGATCTGAAGTCGTATCGAAAACGCTCGGGAACGAATATGTACACATTCATGAGACGGCGGATGGACTATTCAAGGAGACCAAGGTAGTTGTTTCAGCTCTTACGAGTCCATTAGACCCAAGCTCGCTAACAGACAGTGCGGAAGGTGTTGTAATAATCGATGACTCGGAGCCAAAATGCATATCCAATGAGGTTGCCAATAGTCTAGGGGTTAAGATTGTAGGAGTTACGGTTAGCGGGAATGATGGTCTATTGCGCAGGAATCGCTTTAACTATGGTGGATGGATAGGTAATCTACCGGGTGAAGTATTCGCCTGCCAGGCGGAGGCCGCTACCCTTAATGATGAGATTAGAAATAATAACGGTGATCCAGGTATCTGTATATCATCTGATGTTACTTCACATGACATTAAAGTTATCGAAGGGCTCTTTAGAAAAAGGGGTATTGTACCGGCTCGCCTACAAGATAGCCAGGGTAATATCTACTAACCATAGAGCAACAAATATTTAGGTATAAGCTTAAGCTTATACTATAATAGTACAGGTGGAAGCTACAGATTTTATAAAGTTATTGCTAGCGATATCGATGCTTAGTATCTCATCGATATCATTTTTTGTATACCGACATTATAAAGTAGTACACAAAAAGTTTTTACTGTATTTTATTACATATACGTTTTTTGCATTCCTCTGGAGCATGGGGTGCTATCTTACTCTATTCGGAAATTCTGAGGTATGGGTAACTATAGGGTTATACCTCTTCTATATACCACCAATGATAGTCCTATATCTAATGCTCCTATTCTCGAAACACTATGATGATAGGAATATACGCTCACAGATAGCTAAAGTTGGTCAGTTACTTCTTGTAATTTCAATGTTGTGCCTTACCATATGGTTTATCGATACTGGAGTAAGCAGCTACTTTAACATCCAGGGCATACAGCCTAATGGTCTAAATACAATTATACTGACCGACGTTAAACAGTATTCAATATATTCTTACTACTTTACTGTATCTTCCCTACTTACATACTATATCCTTTATCTCCAGTATAAAAAGATCAGTGAAATAACTGAAAAGAAAAAATTTAAGCTCATTGCTGCAGCAATGATAATATCTAGTTCAGTTGGTGCCGCTACTAACCTAATTATCCCGCAAGCTACAGGCTATATGACCACTATTTGGATCGGGTCATCTATATCAACGCTAGCGTTTGGGACTATTAGTTTCTATTCTATAGTCTGGGGCAGACTATTCGAATTTAGAACATCTGTGTTTCGGGCCGTTGGGTATTCGCTTTCTATAGCTACACTAGTGGGGCTGTACTCATTAATGATATATGGCGTTATAGTGCCTATACTTTACCCTGAAGCAAAGTTTGATAGGACTATTTTCTTTTTAGCAGTGTTTACTATGGCAAGCACTATTTTCCTATTCAACAAGATAAGGATTCTATTTAACCTGCTGACCGATAAGCTCTTCTTTAAGAATAATTACGATCTCCCTAAGTTTTTAGATGAGTTCAACCAGGCTCTCATCAATAGTAGTGATGTCGGAGACCTTGCTTCTTCAATATTCAAAGTTATGGGGGATAACATAAAAACCGAATTCTTTGTTCTGATAGTTAAACATGGCAACTTTGAAGTAACTATTGATAGTAGGAAACAAGAAAGTATACAGGAGGCAGATGCTAAGATACCTCTAAGCCTGATAAACTACCATTTTAAGAATAGTAACCGAGTAATATTCACTGATTTCATGAATAAGGAAAGGTTTGAGGGATTATACCAGTCGTTGTCTGAAAGTGAAGTGGCTGCAGCTATTGATTTGAGCGAGGGCTCTAAGACAACTAGCTCTCTTAAGAAGGCGTTGGCTTCGGGTGATTTTAAGTCGATGTTGCTTGGTCCAAAGAGGAGCGGTGAGAGCTATAATGCGCAGGATCTTGACGCACTAAGGATTATATCTAAGGAGCTCGTCGTTGGGCTGCAGAATGCTCTTAGGTTCGAAGAGATCAAGTTGTTTAACTTAGAGCTCCAACACAAAGTAGATTTAGCTACCGGGAAACTCAGGGATCAGAATAAAAAACTTGTTCTGGCCGATGAACTTAAAGATGACTTCCTCTCTATCGCTTCGCATCAGATGCGAACTCCTATTAGCGCAATAAATGGGTATGCATCTATATTGAATTCTGGAGATGCTGGTAAGCTCAACAAGAACCAACAGAAATTTGCCAAGATCATAGAAGAAAGTACAAAGAAGCTTTCATACCTAATTAATGACTTCTTGACTGTTTCTAGACTTAAAAGTGGGAAGTTCAGTATTGATAAAGCAGACACAAACATAAAAACATTGCTGAAAGGCGAGGTAGCTGGACTAACCACTCAATTTAAGGCAAAGGATGTAAAACTAATAGTCTCTATCGATGAAAAGATACCAGATACCGTAAAAGTAGATGA
The DNA here is from genome assembly GCA_029781075.1 of bacterium. Lineage (GTDB taxonomy): Bacteria > Patescibacteriota > Saccharimonadia > Saccharimonadales > HK-STAS-PATE-42 > HK-STAS-PATE-42. The sequence goes on from JAKOXJ010000094.1 coordinate 4,470, forward strand.
GTCAAAGATCCGCCAAGTGATGATGAACTTTATTGATAACGCACTCTATTACACTCCACCAAAAGGTGAGGTGAATGTATCCTTGAAGAAGACACCGCAAGGTATAGTTTTTGAAGTAAAGGATGATGGTATAGGAGTTCCGAAGGAAGATCAGCACAAGTTATTCGGGAAGATGTTTAGGGCTGGAAATGCTCAGAAGATGAGACCAGACGGAACTGGTCTTGGCTTATATTTAGCTAAGAAGGTGATTCTGGGGCATGGTGGATCGATTATATTCAAGAGTGTTGAGAACGAAGGCAGTACTTTTGGCTTTAGAATATCAGCTAGGTAATTAGCTAGCGTTTAATAGAACGGATTATACCTGCCTGTGGGCCTAGATGCTGCACAACGGATGTTGAGTTCCTTGAGCCCAGTTCGAGTGAACTCTTTAAGTCCATCCCCCAGGCAAGGCCTGCGACTACTCCAGAGGCGAATGCATCGCCTGCACCGTTTCTATCTACGACTTCGACATCCTCAGATATAGGTTGATAATAACCAATCTGGCCATCATGTGCGTAAGCGCCATTGGGCCCATCTGTAATGATACATGTTCCCACTAGACTTGTGGCGTGGTGTGCCAAATCGACTGAAGCTCCTTGGCCAAATATACCCATTGCTTCTTCTTTGTTGAGAATAAGTAGATCTACGTTACCTAACAGTTTTTTAACCTCTTCTATCCTTTCTAACTCAATACCTCCAGGATTAAAAGCGACTTTTATTTGGTTAATCTCGGCATGTCTAAGGACACCCTCTAGCAGATCAATCGAGTTAAGGGAAGAAAGATAGAGCCAGCGAGTCTCAACATCCTCCAGCTTGGAGAGAAGATCCTGATGTCTTATTGGCGACCCAGGATATGCCAGTATGGTTCTTTCTCCATTTGTATTTACGATTACAGTACTAAGCCCGGTTTTTATTTTTTCATCCTGTAGTAATATCGATTGATCGATTGATTCTTCTTTCAGTAAATCTATTATATCTTGTGAGCGAGAATCCTCGCCTATTTGAGCCAAAATTGAGACTGATAGATTCTGCCGAGCGAATGTGACTGATGCGTTTAATGCGTTCCCTCCATAAAAGAGGGAGGCATCGTCAACATTAATTTTTTCGCCTATTTGGAGATTTTCCCTACATACCCCATGGGAGCAGAAAGGCTTAAAAACCTGTCCACTTAATATTGTGTCCTGGACAGGACGACCGACGCAGACCACATCATAGGTAAGATTTGTCTTAGGCTTTCCATGGGCTTTTTTCACCCTTCTTCTAACTCTCAACCCTGCCATCAATCTTCCAAGATCCTGTATCTGCTGAGTAAACTACTCGATAGATTTCTGTTACAGGTTGAGTGCTTTCGACATTATTACCGCCAGAGTCTTGATATATAGATACGTAACTCACACTGGAAGTGAGCTTGTAATTATCTCCGTCCTTAGCAACTGTTACCACCCTATAGCTCTTAGGGTAGAAGCTAGTACGACGTGCTGGAGTTAAGGAGGCAAAATCATATTCGTCCTGGTAACCTTTTGAAAGTGTGGCTCTTACCCCAGATTCACTTCCGTTAATGTATGCCTTGTAATAGGAGCTAGCAACTGATTCCACGGAAGCCTTATCTGAGGCGTCCTTTGCCTTAGCGGCAGCTTCATCATCCTTCTTCTTTTGCTCCTCTGCTTTTTTCTCTTTGTCTATATCTTCTTTCTTTGACTTTACCTCTGATATATAGACATCTAGACTAAATAAGTCTGGGTTTATTTCTTCCTGAAGACCTCTTTTTGCCCTAAAGCCGTCTATCTCGCTCTTAAGCTCAGTACCTTTTGTTTTTAGGGAGCTCAGTTCGTCTGCTGTGATAGAAGTTATATCTGAATCTGTCTTTGCAAGAGTTGTAGCTGAGTCAGAAAAGTATTCTGCCATTTGGCTTGTAAGATTTGAGTACTCGTCTGTTGTTGAAGACTTGTATGTCAGGGAACTTTTGTTTTTAGCCTCAAAACTTGTTGAACTCAATTTCTGGTTATAGGCGTAGAGTTCCTTTGTGAGATCGCGTGTGCCTTCGAGATTTACTTCAGATTTTACTGCCCTGTCAATATCAGCGCTTGAAGATACGAGATCATGCCAGGAGTTGTTTATATAAGAATTAGCCTTTGAAGGCTGAACTACGAAGAGCATTCCTAGGGTTATGACTACAAGTGAGCCCAGGAGCCCTCCGCCAAATATGTATATCTTCTTTTCTCTAGACCAATCACTCCAGAAATGTAGCTTTTGAATAGCCCTAGTTGACCTCTTTTGGCTAGCTTCATCAGCATTTTCGGTGATATCTTCTCCTAGAGACTTCTCCTCAATCACGTAATCAGCCTGCTCATCTTCGAGATAGTCCTTGAGGTCATTGTTTGTTTTTGCCATATTATTTAATTGTTACTCTTATGCTTAAGCTTACTACAGTTATGCATGGGGTGACAAGGCTAATTATAAAGATATTCTTATTGATACTTACGCATGATAAAATGGGGTAAGACAACAATATAAATAAAATGGCCGGAAAAATAACGTCTAAAATAAAATCTGCGTCCCAAGAGAATACCGTTGGTGTAATAGCGGCTGTAATTATTCTTTTAATTATTCTCCTTGTTGGAGTAATAGCCATAAAGATATCAACTGGTAATAAGAAATCAAACAAGGTTGAAACTGTCCAGGAAAGCCGTCCATATGATCTTGTTGGGAATGCGGAGAGTAATTCTGTAACTGTTTATGTGGAAAGAGGTATAACTGCAGATGAGAACCACTACTCTATTTCTATGACCGTTAGTGCAGATAACCGAACCATCCGAGTAATGAAGGGTTACCAAAATGTTGAGGATAAAAGTGAAGGCCTACCAAACAATATTGAGGCATATAGAACTTTCTTACAGGCTCTAGATAGATATAACTTTACCTCATGGAGAGAAGATAAAAGTGGTTATGGCTGGAGAGAGGCTTGTCCAGCCCAAAAGGGCTACAGGTTCATTTTGAGAGATCAGGCAACCGAACAGTTTAATAGATGGTATGCCTTCTGTAATAGCGTGAGGTATGGAGGTTACGGTGGTAAAGTAAACTATGTCTATACACTATTCAAGAACCAATTCCCTAACTATGGTGAGGTGACTAGCGGTATAACGCTCTAGAGCTTAGATCTAATTATTTTTTGGGCAGTGGATGGGTTGGCTTTACCTGCTGTGATTTTCATGATCTGCCCTACTAGGAACCCTATGGCTTTTTCTTCTCCATTCCTGAGATCCTGGACCGGCTTTGGATTATCTTTCATAACCTGGTCAATGATTATCTCTAGTTCCCCATCGTCACTCATTTGTATCAAGTTTAGTTCTTTGGCTAGTTCTTCTGGGTTACTATCTTTCTTGATCAAGTGATTGAGTATCTCTTTTGCTGCGCTGGAGTTTAGTTTGCCATCTTCGACCATCATGCTGAGTGTCAATAAACTACTTGGGTTGAATGTAATTATGTTAGAGTCTTCAGAGCTTTCTTCTGGATTAGCGCCAGAGTAGATTTGAAGCCAGTTTGCTATTCTAACTTGGTGATTTTTCTCTGCACCATTCTTAATTACATCTATAAGAACTTCTGCTAAGTTCGGATTATCTATAAGGGTCTCTATTTGCGAATAGTTTAGTCCTAGTTTAGAAAATAGAATACGTATCTCTGAAGGCATGACTGGTAGCTCTTCTTTAATCTTATCTACATATTCTTGAGTTAGGACAACTGGAGGTATATCGGGTTCTGGCATGTATCGATAGTCATGGGCATCCTCTTTTGACCTTTGAGAAAAAGTTTTGTTTTCTGCATCGTTCCATCCACGAGTTTCCTGGACTACTTTTTCTCCTTTTTCTAATAGTTCGACCTGTCTTTCAAATTCGAAGTTGATGCAATTCTCAACTGCTCTAAATGAGTTAAGATTTTTTATTTCTGCTCGTGTTCCTAATGTCTTAGAATTCCTGGATGCTACAGAAATGTTTACATCAAAACGCATATTGCCATAGTAAAGGTTAGCGTCTGAAACATCTGCGTAGCGCATGCATAGATTTAATTCTCTTGCATATGCTTTGGCGGCTTCGGCCGAATGTATATCCGGTTCGGAGACTATCTCGATAAGTGGAGTTCCCGCTCTATTTAGATCGACTAGGGAGTAGTCCGCACCGGTAGGGTGTGTTAGTTTTCCTGCATCTGCTTCTAGGTGAGCTCTGGTAATACCAACCTCGATCTCTTCTCCAGATTTTAGTTTGACTATTACCTTACCTTCACCAATAATTGGCTGATCAAACTGAGAGATCTGGTAGCCCATCGGTAAATCAGGATAGAAATAGTGCTTTCTGTCGAATTTTGAGAATAGGTTGATCTTCGCTCCAAGAGCATGGCCTGCCCGGACGGCGAGATGGATGGCTTCTTTATTCAGAACTGGTAAAGTGCCTGGTAGGCCAAAGCAGATCTCAGATATAGTAGTGTTCGGCATTGCTTCTCGTGCATCATTATCTACGGGAGCAAATAATTTTGTCTTAGTTTTTAGCTGAACATGGCACTCAATGCCAATTGTCATTTCATACTTATCTATTAGGGATTGTTCCAGCATATTACTTCCATTCTCCTTTCTCAGGGTTCCAGTTCTTCCACATCTGGGATGCCACCGGCTTTGTGTCTCCAGAGTATTTAGAACCAAGAGATCCAGAACCATAAGGGTGCTCCGCATTAGAACTTAGATCTTCAAATGCTATCTGACCAATTGGCATTCCAGGATAGAGTATAACCGGCAACTCTGCAGTATTATGAAGCTCTAGAGTTAACTTAAGACTATTCCCCGGGTCTAGAAAACCCGCAGTGGTATGGATGATTAAGCCAAGCCTGCCAATTGAACTCTTGCCCTCTAATCTTCCTACGTATCTATCACAAACTCCGGTAGTTTCAGCTACCAAACCTAGGGCAAATCCTCCGGGGTGAAGAACAAATTGGCCGTCTGGCTCAACCGCTACATCCTCCATTATGTCTTCAAGGGGTTTCTTGGGATCAATTATCGTTGACTTAAACCGATCATATACTTTAAAGAATCTATCCAGATGTAAATCAACTGAAGCGGGTTGTAGATTTCTTTCGTCGAAAGGTTCTATAACTATGTCGCCAGCGTCTATAGCCCTCTTGATGTCTCGGTCGGAAAGTATCATTTTACGACCTCCTCAACTAGGCGACCTATTTCTAGAACCTTTTTGTCGTCACCATGCTTACCAATTATCTGCAAGCCTACGGGCATTTTAGACTTCTCTCCTATCCCAACCGGAATGGAGGATGCTGGAGAGCCAACAAGACTTGGAGCTACTGTCATTATGTCTCCTAAATACATTTTTATTGGATCTTCAGAGTCACCGAACTTAAAGGCAGTAGTCGGCGCAACTGGACCCAGAAGAGCATCATATTTTTGGAAAGCCTTATTGAAAGCACCTATTAATAGAGTCCTGACTTGCTGGGCTTTTTTATAGTAGGCATCGTAGTAACCAGAAGATAGTACATAGGTACCGATAAGAATTCTTCTTTTATTCTCTGCATTGAAGCCCTCCATTCTACTCTTGTTGTAGGTATCACTTAACTTTACGGCTTCGTTTGTAGAGTGACCATATCTTATGCCGTCATATCGAGCCAGGTTAGATGATATCTCTGCCGGGACGATTATATAGTATGCAGCAAGAGCGTAGTCTATCTCTGGGATAGATACTTCTTCAACAACTATTCCACTCTTTCTTAGCTTTGCAATCGCTTGATTGATAGTTTCCCTAACTTCTTGATCAACACCATCTGCTAGGAGTTCTTTTATGTAGGCGACTTTGTAATTATTTTTATCTTCAGCGCTATCTAGAGTTAGAGACTCATCTTTTACGATAGAGGTTGAATCTTTTGGATCTTGCCCACTTATTATGTCCATGACCTCAGCAAGATCTTTGACATTAGAAGCGATTGCTCCAACTGTATCGGTAGAAGAGGTCATCGCTATTGCACCGTTTCTAGAGACTCGACCATAGCTTGGCTTAAGACCATATGTACCAGTAAAACTTGCTGGCTGGCGAATTGAGCCTCCCGTATCTGTACAGATAGAAAAAGGTACTATGCCAAGGGCGACAGAGCTTGCTGATCCACCAGATGATCCTCCGGGCACCCTTTCTTTATCGTGGGGGTTCAGTGTCTTGGTAAAGTCGGAGTTCTCTGTGCTGGAACCATGACCGAAAGAATCCATGTTGGCTTTTGCGATACATATCGCTCCTTCATCTTCTATTTTCTTAATAGCCGTTGCAGTATATGGCGCCTCGAAATTACCCAGGATGTTAGAGGCGGCAGTTGTAACTGTGCCCTTTACAAGAAGAGTGTCCTTGGCAATAAAAGGAATACCATAAAGCTGACCATTGGGTTCTTGGCTATCAAGAAGTTTTGCCCGCTCTCTGGCAAGTTCGAAGGTCTCTGAT
>JAKOXJ010000098.1 GCA_029781075.1 bacterium
ATGAACGCCAAGATTACCCTACCTAAAGTAAGCTCAGATAAAAAAGATAGTCTGACTAGTAATAATCCGATTAAACTCTTGGCTACGAAAAAGGACATTAAGGATATCCAATCAGCTAAAAACTCTGGTAGGACGGTTGTGCCAACTGATGTTATAAATAATTCTCGATATATAAAACTAAGAGCTTCGATCGGAAAGGGAAAGAAAGAGTTTGACAAGCGACAAGCGAAGAAGAAAAGAGAGTTTGATATCCAAAGTAAAAGGAGCTTAAAAGAACTCTAGGATTTAGGCATTAAGATATAGGTAGATTGCTGCGCCCCACATAGCGAGTGCGGTCAAGACCATTAACACCACAAAGTAAAAAGTAAAACCTTTTCTGGACCTAGGCCTCTTAACCTTTGTCTCCACCTTACTTTTTTCTTGGTATTTATTTTTTGGTTTAGTTAAGTACTCTTTTGGAAGGCGCTGTCCATATATCTTATGCACTTTGCCAACTTCTTCGGCAAGGTCGTCTGCTGCGGGAAGTTCATCTTTCTTGGGAATATTACTTTTGTTAGTCGATGGAGTGGACATGGTCGGTTCCTGGATCACACTCATTACTGGAGAAGGCCCAACAATGTCCTCTATTTGGGTATTCTGCTCGATATCTTCATCACCTTTAGTATCTGCTTCTGACTCTAAAGGTGTAGTGTGTTCTGGTTCGGCTAGGTTGTCTTCTGAGACTTTTTCTAATAAATACTCATTACTTAGTTCTCCAACGGTTTTATTTAGACTTTCATCTTTTCTATCATCTATTCTTTCCTCCTGCAGTTCTGGCAAAGTTGACATATGAGGATTAGCTGTATTGTTAGCTGGTGGCATAAAATCCATAACTCTTCTAGGATTTGGCTGGATATTATGAACAGTCTGCTGACGTGGATGAGGATTAGTCCTCATATTATTACTGGCGACTATAATTCTTTTAGTAGCGATATCCCCTTGTTCGTGGGCAGTCTCCGCTTCTTTAGCCTTTTGAGAGCGTTCATTTGCAACAACGTGCAAACCCTTTTGACGCTCTTTTCCTTGAGCTTTATTTACAAGCTCAGCCATGGCTTTTTCTATCTCTGCAAAGTCTATCTCACTCACGCTTTTATCCACCCCTGAGTACTATAGTATTAATCTAATAACGTTATTATAGCTTAAGCAGTAATATTTATGCCAATCTGTTCTAAAGAAGCTGGGTTTAGACCTGCTGATCCAACAAGTAGTCCGTCAAATCCTAGGCTTAATATTTTTTTTGCATTCTGGGCAGAGACGCTGCCGCCATATAAAATCTTGCATGATATGCGTTGATCTTTTAGTATTTTCCTGATAGAGCCAAGTTGCTCTATCAGGAAATCTTGCGAGGGAGTTTCGCCAGAGCCAATGGCAAAGACTGGTTCATAGGCTATAGTTATTAGCTGTGTCTGTAATGAATTTAGATTACTCAGGACAGAATTTAGCTGTGTAGAGACCTCCCTTTTTTGCAGTATTGTATCTTTGCTCTTTCCGCCAACACATAATATTACCTTTAGACCGGCATCAGTAGCCTTAATGATTTTATTGAAGATATCCTCGTCAGTCTCATTATGCTTCAGTCTTCTTTCGCTATGCCCTATGATAGTGCCTGAGGCTATGCCCTTTAGCTGACTGGCCGCAAGATCTCCAGTGCTTGAGCCCTCATTTTCTTTAGATATATCCTGGGCATATATCTCTGGAAGGTTTTTTAAGTTGTTATTTTTTAGATCTTCACTAAACTCTTCTATAAAAAGAGAGGATGGAGCGATTGCGAAATTTATATCTGGAGAGGTCAAAACCTCTGAACTTAGTATCTCTTTGAGCCAAATCTTTGACTCCTGGAGATTGAAATGCGACTTTAGATTAGAGATCAGGAATGGGGTTCTTGTCGCAAGTGGAGATGATTGCTTGTTATCAGTATCTTTATTATTTAATAATGCTTTATCCGGGAAGTTATCCAGAGCTTTGATGCCTGGGAGTTCTTCTCCGCTTAGCATCAACAGGCTTGCTCCACCTCCAGTAGAGATATGATCAATCTTAGCTAGATCTTCTTGACTGAGGTTATCGCGAACGAAATCGACTGTGTCACCACCACCAATGATGATTCTAGTATTATTAATCTCTTTTAAATTAATAATCTCTTTGAGTATCCCTTTAGATCCTTTTGAAAAGGCTGGTTTCTCGGCAAATCCAATAGTTCCTGCCCAGATTATTGTTTTAGAATTTTCCAGATCTTTAATATATTCATCCAGGGTTAATGGTCCAATATCTAGAATCATCTGATCTGGCTGGAGGTTACCGTCATCATATTCATGCGCCAGGAGTTCATCTGGAGTCTTTGCCGCCATATAATCTACTGGTAATAAAAGTTTTGTTTTTGTATTGATCGTTTTATCTTCTATATTTTTAGCTAGCTTTATACTCTCTTGATCAAAAAGGCTTGCGGATATATTTTTACCGATAGATTTTAAGAACGTATTTGCTACCACGCCTCCAGTTAGCACAGAATCTGCTCTATCTATGAAATTCAAGATTACCGGAAGTTTGCTCTCAACCTTAGCCCCACCAACTATTAGAACGAGTCTGTCTTCGTCTGGTGCGCCGAGAGATGCAATCTCTTTTTGCAATAATAGACCTGCCGCTGAAGGAACTATCTGAGGTAAACCTACGATGCTGGCATGTTTTCTATGGGACGCACCAAAGGCATCCTGGACGAATAAGTTTGAGTTAGTCAATTGAACAAGCTCTTTGGCAAAAGCTAATGAGTTTTCTTCCTCTCCTCCCCAAAAACGAAGGTTCTCAATTAAGAATATCCCGCTGGCGGATCTTAGGTCTTCTTCTAAGTTGAATGGATCGGATAGAAACTCTACCCTCCTACTGAGTTGGTCTGTTAGAACCTGAGTTAATGGCTCAAGAGAAAGAGAAGAATTGGGCCGACCTTTTGGACTGCCCAAATGGGACATAATAAATATGGTGGCACCTTGATCTTTTAGATAATCAATCGTTGGCAGCGAGGACTCTAATCTAAAGAAGTCCGTAAATTTGCCACTTTCATCTTGTGGCAGGTTCAGATCACAGCGAAGTAGAACTCGAGTTGAGGAATTTATTTCTAGATTTTGGACTAGATTCATTAGATAACGCGGACCTTAATCGTATCGGTCCCTCCTACTTTACCCGGATAGTGCCCACTCGCAGTGACTACAACATCCCCAGGATTCAATACACCCCCTCGACCGAGCCAATTAGTAAGCTTAGTTGATGCCATCTTCTCAACTGGTCTTACAAAGCTTTTGACGCCATATATTATAGCCATCTGCTGGGCTGTAACTGGGTTAGAGGTAACAGCAATTATTGTTCTTTCTGGACGATGGCTAGCAACATTTATAGCACTGAGTCCTGTTGAAGTTTCTACAACGATAGCTACTGCTCCAACTATATTAGCTAAACCAATCACTGTCGAGGCGATCGCTTCGGATATGGTTTCTTGATGGGGTGAACTTTTGAAGATTGCTTTAACGTTATTATGTTTTTGAGTATGAAGAATTATTTTCTTCATTGTTGCTATCGCCTCAACTGGATAAGCTCCAATGGCTGTCTCCTCTGAGAGCATGACACAGTCAGTCCCGATTATAACCGCAGTGGCTACATCACTTACTTCTGCTCTCGTAGGTTCGGGAGAAGTTGTCATGCTCGCGAGCATCTGTGTAGCTACTATTGAGAACTTGTGGTTTTGTATACAAAGACCGATTATTTTTCTTTGTAGAACAGGTACGCTCTCTGGGCCAACTTCTGTTGCAAGATCACCTCTGGCGACCATAGCGCCATCAGATTCTAGAATTATCTCCTCTAGGTTATCGACCGCTTTTTTAGTTTCGATCTTAGCAATTACTTTGGAATTAGAATTAAGCTCTTTTAGCAGATTCTTGAAGTACCTTACATCATCCGCTGACTGTACAAAGCTTAGAGCAACATAGTCAAAGCCCTTGTCTGCACCAAACTTAACATCTTTTATATCTTTTTCTGTAATTATATGCCCAGTGAAATCTGTCTCGGGAAGGTTTAGACCCTTACCAGGCATGACGATTCCGCCATTGATAATTCTTATAGAGATACTCTTGTTCTTTTTATTTATATTTGTGATCTCGCTCTTAATTCTTCCATCGTCTATATACAGGGGCTGGCCAACTTGAGTAGTTTTGGTTAGGTCAAACTCTACTGGAATAATCTTGTTTGCAACGTCTAGATTCCCTGCGAACTTAAGTTCCCAAATAGAGTCTTCGCTTAAATCTAATCCTCTAGAGTCGAACTTACTTAAGGCAATCTTTGGTCCGTGAAGATCCTGGACAATCGCAACAGGTTTGCCTCTCTTTGCAGAAGCAATACGAATCATTTTAATCGCAGTATTTTTTTCTGCATGGGTGCCATGACTAAAGTTTAGTCTAAAGCCGTCAACCCCAGCCTCAATCATTTGCTGGATCTTTTCCTCTGATAGTGTGGCCGGGCCCACTGTAGCCAGGATCTTGACGCGTTTAGTCTCCCCTAAGTTTAGAGATGGCATCGAGTTGGTGACGTTTAGGGTAGGCATCTAAGAATAATCATGCTTATGTTTATTGTCTTAATTCTAACATATATACAGGGATATAAACTGTCGGAAGTTCTATTTTTTTAGTAGAATTAATAGCAATGATTTTAGAGAACTTAAGGGTAGTCAATTTTAGGAACTACAACGATAAACTAGTGAAACCAGATAACCAGCTAGAGATGATCGTTGGGCCCAATGGTATTGGTAAAACAAATATACTCGAGGCGGTTCACCTTGTTTGTGAAGGCTCCAGCTTTAGGCTAAGAAGAGATCTTGAGCTAGTAAAAAGTGGTCAAGACTGGGCAAGGATAGAGGCAAGCTTTGATCTTGATGGCAAGAAGGAAAAAAGGGTTCTTAAACTAAGCCTAACTAATGGCGAAAAGATAGTTAAGAAATTAGAGATTGATGGCGTTAGCAGAGTATCCAGTAAACATCTTCTTCCTGTGGTTGTATTTGAGCCAGATCAGATGAGAATGATTACTGAGGGACCGGATCTAAGAAGAGGATACCTTGATGAAAGAATATCTTTTTTAGATTACGAATATAGGAAGAATATAGCTGATTATAAAAGAGTTATCGCTCAAAGAAATAAACTGCTTAAATTGATTAAAAGAGGTGAGGCAAAAATAGAGGATCTTTTTATATGGCATGTGAAGATTAGTGAGCTTGCTGCGCCAATCGTAGAGGCCCGTAAGAAATATATCAATGAACTTAATAATAAGTTGCAGAAAGATTATAGAAAGATTAGTAAAAAGAAGGATACGGTATCAGTATATTACTTACCTAGTTTTAATAGAGATAGCTCTGCAAAAATTAGTAGTGAACTCTTTAATAAATTAGAGGCTGATGTTGAGGTTGATATACAGGCCGGCTTTACTAGAAGGGGCCCACATAGAGACGATTGGGATATTGTACTGAATGGACAGAGTGCTAGCACTGGGGCTAGCAGGGGTGAAATTAGAACTCTAATACTAAGCTTAAAGCTTTATGAGTTTGAACATTTGAGAAGTGGATTTGGTATCACTCCTCTAGTTCTACTTGATGATGTGATGAGTGAACTGGATGCAGACAGAAGGAAAGAGTTATTAGATTTCTTTAGTGAAGCTCAAGTTATGATGAGCGGTGTAGAGTAGAGATAAGTTATAGATCAAACTCTAATCATTAACAATTCTTCCGCTTACAGGATCAATTATGAAGTAATTAATGTTATAGCCCATGAGTGACACGCCTTGTGAATCAAAACATTTAGAGAATCCTGAGATATTCTGACTTAACTGTGGTGAATCATTAAAGTAGACCCTAAATGTCTTACTGTCGCTAAAGTATTGTGTATCGGATGATCGAGTACCTGAAGAGCAGGAGTTGATAGCTGCTTCTATTTGAGTTTTATCTGATGTTCCTAACTTTTCTGAACCTTTTTTTATGAATAATATCTGATCTTTATCGTAATCATTCATTAATGACGAGCCGTCTTTTC
>JAKOXJ010000026.1 GCA_029781075.1 bacterium
TAAAAACCTATAGATATGCAGATGGTCCGATATTAATTGCTCAGAGAGGATTTGGTGAAGTTTTAGTTGGTCCTGAAGCTTCACGAAACGCCGTTTGGCATAGAGGACAGAGGTCAGAAGCTGGATACTTAGGTCTAACAGATGCGCATTTTAGAACACCATTGGTACGAAACCAAGCCATAAGAGATGCGGAGTATAGATTTACAAACAATTACTGGAGTAGTAGAAGGTAATTTTATTGAAACTTGCTAAGAGTACCAGGCGAGTTTGGCTCCAGCGTAAGATTTTTCTTTTTTTAATTTTAGTCCAGCAATATCCGGAAGGTCAGTTCTTTCTGGCCAGCTAAGTACTAAGGTTCCATTTTTGTTTAATCTGGATGGCATATAAGAAAGGGTCGTAAAAAGTTGATTATCTTGCTCTACCCTCATCTTTTCGGCCAGCTCATAAGGTGGGTCGCATATTATGATATCAAAGTTTTGTTTTGGGTTAGATTTTAGGTAGTTTAAAGCTGGTGCTTTGGATATATGGATCCTCTCATCCTCATCAAGGTTAAGAGACTTTAGGTTCTTGTTGAGATATCTAAAGACAGAGCGTTCTTTTTCTAGTATCAGAACTTTTGAGGCTCCTCTACTTAAGGCTTCTAGTCCACAGACTCCAGAACCACCGAAGGTATCTAGAACTGACGCGCCATCAATATCGCCGGCCAGAGAATTAAAAAGTGCAGCCCGGATCCTTTCGCCCATAGGGTGGGCGCTAAACTTTTTAGGGACTTCAATGACTCTGTGTTTGAGTTCGCCTGCAATAATTCGTAGTTTCATCTTAAATAGATTCTAGCACTTTATGCACCGGGAGGTTTTGTGTTAAAATAACATATTACGTACTACCTCAGTTATTTGACTGAGAAGATGGTATGCACCTATAAATCCTGCCGCCTTAGCTCAGCTGGTTAGAGCAACGGTTTTGTAAACCGTAGGTCGTCGGTTCGAATCCGACAGGCGGCTCCATTTTTATAGAAACGCTGGGGTAGTGAAGCGGTCAAACACTGCAGACTGTAAATCTGCCGGCTTTATGCCTTCGTAGGTTCGAATCCTACCCCCAGCACCAAAAGAGAAATTGAGTAGTGCCCCGCAAAAATAGCGGGGACTTTTGTTAGAATTATATTAAGATGATACTAATACTTAAAACAGGGACCGAATATAACCTCCTAGAGCTTCGTGATCCTAATGAGGAAGTTATATACAGCCAGACTTGGCCGGCGAGTAAGCTCCTAAGTGAAGAGCTCCCCGGGAAGATAGAGGATGCTCTTTCTGCTCAGAAACTCATGTTTAGTGATATCTCCGGGATTGTTGTTTTTAAAGGGCCTGGGAGTTACACGGGGCTTAGAATAGGTATCACGGTTGTAAACGCCATTGCTGATCAAGTTGGAGCTCCGATTATTGGTACTATTGGAGATAACTGGATTAGCGATGGTCTTGAAAGATTGAGATCTGGAGAGAATGATCAAATCGTTCTACCAGAATACGGCGGAGAAGCAAATATCACTAAACCTAGGAAGTAGTGCAAAAAGAACTCCGATTGGAGCTCTTTTATTGGTTTTGGATTTCTAGATATTAGTATCGGTTTCCGCCGCCATATCCGCCACCGCCACCGTATCCTCCGCCTTGACCACGAGGCTTGTCCTCTTTTGGTCGAGCTTCGTTTACGATTAGGTTACGACCACCGTACTCACTTTCATGAAGTTCGGCAATTGCACGAGCAGCCTGATCATCTTCTTCGATCTCGACAAAGCCAAAACCTTTAGAGCGACCAGTGTCTCTGTCCATGATTACCTTGGCACTTAGCACTGTGCCGTAACCATTAAATATTTGTGCTAGAGTTGCATCATCTACGCTATAAGGTAGTGAGCTTACAAAAAGTTTTTTCATTTTTTAACTTTAATTAATTTTTGATTTAGTTCGCCGATTACTTCTTTAGACCCCAAATCAAAAACTAGAAAAGGTTACCTTCGAAAACTTCTTAGAACAGTTAATATTATACCAGATCCTTAACTTTAATCTCTCTATTTTCGAGAACTGCTATTTGAGGGATGCCTAGTTTTTGGGCAGCCTTCATTCTTTTATCAAACTTGCGTTTAATGTCATAATCGACTGCAACATTTTTGCCTTCTGCACGAAGCTTATTGGCTACTTCATTGACCATCTCTAGATCTGACTCAGTGATTGGTATCAGCATTAGATCTGTCTTGAGTTTAAGCTGGGGAACGAGTTTATTAACTTCTAAGAAGTTGTAAAGTGGGGCATCACCCATTCCAAAGCCAATTGTTGGGATTGGTTCTGCCCCAAAAGTGCCGACCAGGCCATCATAGCGACCTCCCCCAAACATTGACCTATTATTTTCTGGGTTGGTATCAAATACCTCAAAAACTATATCCGTGTAGTAATCAAAGCCTCTGGCTAATTCTGGTGAGTACTTAAGTTTTATACCAAGTTCAGAAGCTCTGTCTACTAAATCTTTCACTTCTCCAGTTGGCTTATCGTTTTTTAACACTTCAATTAGAATCTGAGGCTCTTCTAGTACTTCGCTTAGCTTTTGGGCAAAGTCCTGGGCACTCATTTTATCTATTGCATCGACAACACGCAGGACAGAATTAACGTCTTGCCTTGGCTTAGCAGCTTCAATATTCTGCTGTAATTGAACGCGAGAATTCACTCTAATTTCGTACATATCAGAAGTTGCACCAAAACTTTTTAGAGTTTTATCTATTACTTGAGCAATCTCTAATTCTGCCTCTATCCCAGCGACGCCAAAGAGATCAACATTAAGTTGATAAAATTCACGAGTTCGACCTCTTTGCATTCTCTCGTACCTAAAACAATTAGGGATTGAAAAAAGTCTTAGTGGATATCCGAGTTCTTGTCTTCTTGCCGCAACCATTCTAGAAACTGTTGGAGTCATCTCTGGCCTTAAAGTGACTTTGCGCCCTCCCCTATCTTCAAAGCTGAATGTCTGCTGGGATACAATTTCTTCTGAAGTCTTTGATGCATATATATCTAGTGGCTCTAAAACGCTCGCGTCATATTCTTCGTAACCAAATGAGTTACAGACTTCTCTCCATTTTTGGAAGGTATAGTTACGTAGAGCTAAATCCTCTGGATAGTAGTCTCTGGTGCCCTTATAGGCTGATGTTGATAGTTTTGTCATTTAGTTCTTTCTTTCTTTTAAGTTTAACATTTGTTTCATAACAATAGAAAAAGCCAGATGGATGATCTGGCTTTAAGGATGTTATTTACAAACAATCAGAATCAATCCATCCGGCTAGAGATGGTCATGATGTGCTGAAACGTTACTGTAAATTAAATACATACTCTCGTATTATATATGTTTATGCTTATTTTGTCAAATCTACTTAAAGTAACCCCTAATTCGATCAGCACTTTCTTCATCGAGTTCTTTTAGATATTCTTCTGCCCTATCTTTAGTCATATCTGATAGTTTATTATTACCGAGTTGTGCATACGCACAGCTAAGGCTTAGGTATAGCTCGGAATGCTGACGAGCATGAGTGTCTTCCTCTAATTCTAGAGCTCCTAGCGCCGCATAAAGGCAATCTAGCATGGCCTCATACTTTTTATTTAAGAAGTAGACCCTGCCAGCTTCTTTGTAGGCAGTTGCGATATAGAAGGTATTTTCAGACTTATTGGCGTTTTGAATAGCTTCATAAGACAAAGATTCAGCTTCACTCCTCTGCTCTTCTTTTGCTAGAACTGCTGCAAGCTTAGATTGGCTCATGGCCAGCTCTCCGAAACCTTTAGGATCTTCAGATTCTTTAAAGCCCACAATACTTCTATCTAGAGCCTCTTTTGCCTCGTCAATTTTATCTTGAGCAAGTAGGCAGTTACCGTGGTCTCTTAGAACTCGCGCTAGATTAAACTTATCGTCTAGGTCTTTATAGTGCTCCTCAGCTTTAAGAAAATACTCTTCTGCAGATAGATGATCACCAGCCTGATTTAAACAAACTGCTGACATGTGTAGCGCCGCACCAACAATTTGGGCGTCATCAGAACTTTCTGCTATTTCTTGATACTTTTTAGCCGCCTCAATAGATTGTCCTTGATTTCGTAATTTGTCTGCTTCTGCAAAAATATATGTCATGGTCAATAGTATATCGTCCTAAAAAGCTCAGGTAAACTAAGCGGCAGTTTTTTCCATCGCAACCGTGCCTAACTCTGACCATTGCTTAGGGAATCGAGGATCAGCAGGAAGCATTATTTCAGATGACGTATGTTCGTTACTTAGGATAAGCTCTGGTATATGAGAAAGTGCAGCAGCCACCCCAAGTCTAACAACGGCTACGGCCCCGTTAATAGTTAGTTTAGCATAACATCCAACCAATATGTCCTTATCAAGCATGGGTAAGTCTTGAATTCCCTCTTCTGCCACTTCCCTAAATAAGCCGCTTATTGGGCCTGCATCTGAATCTGGCTCAATCTTACCACCGAGTAAGTCGAAGCTTCCCGAAAGCAGGGTGTTTGCAGAAGCTCCCACAAAGGGGATGGATCTGATTATTGAGCTAGCAATTGGTATAGTGGATCTTCTAACTGTTAAAACCCCTTCGTTTGCAATGTTTAGGGCTAACTTCCCGGCCATACCTCCTACATGCGATAGATGCTCGGCACCCGAGGCATGACCTATTAAACTCTTAAGGGGGCCAAGTGCGCACTCGCCTGATTGTAGGGCCTCGAAAATTGAGCGTAAGTCGTTAATGCAGCCCGGCTGAGCGGGACTAAGTTGTCTCAGAACCATAATTGAACTAGTTATTATACAATAAAGATGTATATAGTTTCAAGATATAAAGTTAGAAACAATATTGATTGCTTCTTTCTTGTCTTTTGCCTCTTTGGCATATTCCCAACGTCTGTTAAAGGTTATTTGACGTTTGGCGAATTGCCAGATTTTTGTGTTCAACTTATCTAGCATCTCTTGCTCGGAACTGAACTCGCCATCAATAAACTGAGTGATTAGTTTATATTCGAGCCCAAGAGATCTTAGCCAAGCTTTACTGACTCCACTTTCTATAAGATTATTGACCTCACCCAACATATCCTCATTTTTCCATCGCCCTATTAGTCTCTTTTGGATATTATTTTTTATTAAATCTCTATCTGGGTTTAGACTAATAACTAAAGTATTAGGACGAAGACCCTTCTTCTTAATGCTTTTCTTTCTAAATTTAGAGAATTTATACTGCTCTACTACACTCTCTATGTATAAACCTGTACCGCCGACAATAATAGGTAATTTATCTCTTGAAGATATTTCGTCAATTAGCTTGTTGCAGTCTTTTTTGAATCTGTATACATTATATTTTTCTTCTGGGTTGAGTATATCTATAAGATGATGTGGCACTCCCCTAGCCTCTTTCTTGGTAACCTTTCCAGATCCAACATCCAGACCCTTATAAACCTGACGAGAATCTGCAGATATAATTTCACCGCCTAATTTTAGGGCAACTTCTATACCAAGAGAAGTTTTGCCAGATGCTGTTGGGCCAGCAATTACAATTAACTTTGGAGATTTCATTTGTGTCTAATTATAGCTTAGGCAATCGGTGCCAAAGATGTCACCCATCTCTGTTCGGGTGGTGGGGGTGACCATGATTTTGAATGGTAATTGAAGGGCTCTTTGGTTAGGCTTCTCTCCAAAGACTAGTATTAACCCGGTTGAGCCAGGGTTTTCTTTAGCAAGTTTTTTTAAATTGAGGAGGTCATTTTCGTACTTGTCTTTAACAATTTTAATGTAGATCTTTTCTGTTTTGTCTTCTTGTATTGGTGGTTCAACCTCTACCTTGGAGCCCTTTTTTAGCTTAAGTTTTGAACCTGGTCCATCGTGGACAACCTGTTTATCAGTTTTGTTCTTAGCTTCAGGTTTTGGTTTTGTGGGATCAAAGTTTTTAAGGTCTTCTTCTGTAACTAGCTCAACTTCGTTGACCATCATCTTAAGATCATCGGAGAGATTTCCATCTCTGTCTTTAGCGTCGAACTTACCTTTTGCAATTAGGACTGCATTAGGTTTATTTAGAATCGTTGCGAATTGTGTATAGGCTTTCGGGAAGATGATAAGCTCGATTTCTCCCCCCATATCAGCCATCGTCATGAAGGCCATTTTATCACCCTTCTTTGTGGTAATTTCTCTGCTAGCAGACATTGTGCCCCCTACAACACCACTAGCGCCATCAACTTCTTCAGGAATAAGTTCTGATATATTCTCAGTATTGTGTTTTAGATATTCTTCATACTTATCAAGTGGGTGCGAGCTCAAGTATAGGCCGAGTAGTTCCCGTTCCCAGCCAAGCTTTTCATTGTCACTAACTTCCTCTTCAGATTTAATAATTATCAGATGAGTCTTTGATTCGCTAGAGTCACCAAAGAGATTCGCTTGGTTGCTGAGAGCCTCTTTGTCTCTTTTTTGGGAGAACGATACAAGAGTATCTAGCTGACTGAGTAGAGCCTGGCGAGTGTAGCCAAAAGAGTCAAAGCCTCCGGTTCTTATTAAAGATTCAACGACTTTTTTATTAACAGCAGAAGACGGTACGCGGGCAAAGAAGTCTTCTAGATCTTCAAACTCTCCATTATTATCTCTTTCTTCGATAATTTTTTCTGCCGCACCATGGCCTACATTCTTTATTGCTCCAAGACCAAAACGAATAGTATTTTCATCTTTGACGATCGCAAAATCTGCGTAAGATTGATTAACGTCTGGATTCATGACTTTGATCCCGAGCTTCTTACAGTCTGATATCTCGATAGTTAGACGATCAATATTGTCGGCGTCAGAGGTCATGAGGGCTGCCATAAAGGCATCTGGATAGTGGGCTTTAAGGTAGGCTGTCTGGTAGGCAATTAAACCGTAACAAACTGAGTGGGACTTGTTAAAACAGTAATCTGCAAAAGCCTCTAGTTGAGACCAGAACTTCTCAGCGAACTCTCGCTTAACACCAGAATGAGATATCATACCTTCGACAAAGTCTGGTTTGACTTTGTCCATCATGGCTCTATTCTTTTTACCAACGGCTTTACGTAGGGTATCGGCCTGACCACCAGTAAAGCCACACATGTCTTTAGATATCTGCATGAACTGTTCTTGGTAGACTAAGATTCCATAAGTATTCTTTAGAGCATTTTCGAAGCCTGGGTGATCAAAAGTGACTTCTTGTCTGCCATTCTTGCGCTCAATAAAGTCTGGGATAAACTGTATTGGACCAGGGCGGTAAAGAGCAGTCATTGCAGCGATGTCCTCAAACTCTTTTGGAATAAGCTGCTTTAAGTATTTTCGCATTCCGCCGGATTCTAACTGGAAAACACCTGTGGTGTCTGCTCGCTGCAACAACTCAAAAGTCTTTGGATCATCAAGTGGTATTGTATCTATATCGATATCAACGCTATAGACTTTTCTGATAATTCTAAGGGCATTATTGATAATTGTTAGGTTGCTCAAACCTAGGAAGTCCATTTTTAGCAAGCCAAGATCCTCAATCGGGTTCATCGTATACTGCGTTGCAAGACCTCCGTTTTTTGCGACATAAAGTGGAGCATAGTCAGTAATATCTGTTGGTGCAATTACAACACCTGCGGCATGGACTCCGGCATTACGGATAGTGCCTTCT
>JAKOXJ010000045.1 GCA_029781075.1 bacterium
CCTAACCTTTGAAGAGGCTGTGTTTGGGACCGAAAAGAAGATGGATGTGACTACTGACCTAACTTGCAAACACTGTAAGGGAAGTAAAAGTGAACCAGGTCATAAACTAAAAACTTGCCCAACCTGTGATGGAAAAGGTAGCCAAACTAAGACGTTTAGCACTCCTTTTGGCCAGATTAACCAGGAAGAAATCTGTTCTAACTGTGGCGGCGAAGGTAAAACACCGGAGATGCCTTGCTCAGAATGT
Source organism: bacterium (assembly GCA_029781075.1). Classification (GTDB taxonomy): domain Bacteria; phylum Patescibacteriota; class Saccharimonadia; order Saccharimonadales; family HK-STAS-PATE-42; genus HK-STAS-PATE-42. The sequence continues at coordinate 248 of JAKOXJ010000045.1, forward strand.
CATGGTAAAGGTAAGACTCGTCAAACAGAAGAGGTCAAAGTTGTTATACCGCAAGGCGTTGATGATGGGGCAGCTCTAAGAATTGCTGGTAAAGGAGCGATGGGTGATGATGGCTCTCGTGGAGACCTATATGTGGAGATTAGGGTAAAACCACATAAGAAGTTTACTCGTGAGGGCAACCTAATACTTTCTAGTGAAGAGATCTCTATGGTTGATGCAGCTCTTGGGACTGAGATTGAGGTAGAGACTGTTGATGGCAAGCTAAAGATGAAGATTCCAGCAGGCACACAAAGTGGAAACGACTTTAAACTAACTGGTAAGGGTGTCCCTTACGTTAGAGGATCAGGGCGTGGAGACCATATTATAACTATTAGAGTAAAAACACCTACCAGTTTAAGTAAACACCAAAAAGAACTACTCGAAGAGTTTAAATCCTCCAAGAAACGTGGCCTGTTTAGATAAGCATTGAGCATAAGCTTTAGATTGCGCATCCTGAGGAGTATAATTGACTTAATAGGGAGAAGATTATATGAATGACTTTAGTTTTGTAAAAAAGATTGGTGGAGTTAAAATTGACCCTCGTAGGGTAACTGGATACAGCGCTATACAGCAACGAGACATCTTGGATGCCATGTTTGGCTATAGACATAGCGATGGAGGACTAGTACTGCCTGGGGGAGGTAGGTTAGATATCGCCAGAAGAAAAGACGGAGAGTCTAAATACTCTAACGGTAGAGTTGAGCGCGAGGGGATAGAGAGATTTGCCTTATGTGTGCCAAGCGTAGGACGTAGACCTCTTCTCGAAAACCTTGGAGAGGATGGCGCCTGGGAAGGAGAAATGTATGGAGGCTTCCTTGCAACAGCTACTAAAATGATATTGATATTAGGTAAAAAAGCCCTTGGGGAAAGTGTTGGGGGCCAGAAGGAATCATTCGGCCCGATCAGCGGAGAGACTAAAGAAAGAGCAGGCTTTCTGGCATCTTGTATTATCGAGAGTGGCCTAGAGGACCCAGATGCAGCCTTCCAGGAAGATGTGTTGGAGATTATCGACAGAGGTATAGCCGAACTATTAGGCGAGAGATTAGCAGAGGTGGAAGCGTTTAGGCGTGAGTTCCCCAGCTACCCTGCGGGACCATCATATGAGGAATTCGCAATAGGTATAGTTGGCCGTATTTCTGAGGTTGCTAGACATTAACCATTGACTTTTTGACCACTGATGTGCTAGAATAATAGACATGTCAAATGGTGGTAATAATACAAAAACTAATAAGACGGTGCTCATCCTTTTTCCGTTTAAGAAGGATCGGCGCCTAGATTTTGCTGGCTTTGTTAACAGCGTAAATGAACACTCTACTAATGGCGATATTGCTGTCCAGGGAAGCTTGAAAAATCTTGTTTTTAAAATTAAAGGCTCTAAACTGAGTATTACCGAGACAATGTCTGATAGAGATTTGAGAGATTTTAAGGCTATCTATATCAGAAGGCTGAAATCTAAGACTCAAGAAAAAGTTACTGCTCTAAGCATTGCAGCAAAAGCTTGGGGAATTGATGTAATCAACAGCGAGAATGCTAATCTGCAATCTTTCAGTAAGGTAACTGAACTTGTAGCTCTTGCTTTAGATGGTCTTCCGGTGCCAGATACAATTATTGCTGCTAGAACAGAAGTTAAAAGCATGCTAAAGAATGACGATTGGTTCCTACCCTTCCCTCTTATTATGAAGAGTGCAAATGGAAGCATTGGTGCCCATAACTTCTTGGTCAAGTCTAAAAAGCAACTTAAAGATATTTTGAACCAACAAGAATATAAAGATACCATTTTTGTTTACCAACAGATGATTCCGAATGATGGTGACTATAGATTCTTAATTACTGGTGATAAAGTTGGAGTTATAATCCACCGTTCTGCCGTTGAAGGAGACCACAGGAATAACACTTCTCTTGGTGCAACTGCTAAATTAAAGGAGGAATCTGACTTTGAACCAGAACTAATTAAAGATGCTATAGAAGCAGCAAAAGCTATGCACCGTGAGCTTTGTGGAGTGGATGTTTTAATTGATAAAGAGTCTGGAAAGCACTATATTCTAGAAGTTAATAAGAAGACTATGCTTGATGAAGGAACATTTATTCCAGAAAAAATGACAGCGGTTTCTAGCTATTTTGAGGAGTTATAAATCAGAAGCTTATGAAGAGAGTTTTAATCTTGTTTGGGGTAAAACCTAAAAATCTTACAGAAAGAAACTGGGAAAACTTCTCAAGTTCTATTCAAGCTAATCTAAGAACTGATGATATTAAAGTTGAGACTTCTGCCCTTAGTAAATTAACTTTTTATGCCAATGGTGAAGATTCTAAGGTCTTAATTAGAGAAACTGGTGAAGACATCGCTAATTTTGACTTTGTAATTTTCGTATATACAGGGACTAAGCGAGAATATGCTATCGCAGCCGCTAGATATCTTGAGTATAGAAACGTTCCGTTTATTGATAGATACCTAAAAAGAGCTGTGCCAGCCGGCAAGCTAGCCTGCGGAATGCAAAGGACGTTAAAGGGTGTTGATATTGTGCCTACACTTGGGGCTAGTTCTGGTAATGCATTACTTAACTCTATAAAGTACCTTGAAGAGTTTAAGGATTTTCCTCTCATCCTAAAAGCTGATGTTGGTAGGAAAGGCCAAAATAACTTCTTGATTGAGTCTAGAGATGAGCTTCGAGATATTCTAAGCAAAAATAAAGAAACCAAGTTTGTTCTACAGCCATATGTAGAAAATGACGGTGATTATAGATTCCTACTAATGGGCAGTGAAGTTAGACTAGCTTTTAAGCGCTCTGGTGATAAAACTAAAACACACCTTAATAACACTTCCTCTGGGGCTAGTGTTGAAAAAGTTGAACTAGATGAAGTGCCGAAAGAGGTAGTGTCTCTAGTTAAGAGAGCGGCGGCGGTAGATAAGCTAAGTGTAGCCGGAGTTGATCTTATTGAAGACAAAAAGTCTGGGAAGTGGATGGTTCTAGAAGTTAATATTAGCCCACAATTAATAACTGGGGAGTTCGCTGATGAGAAGATGAAAGCTTATGCCGAAATGATAGAAGAGCTACTTGATAAGAACAAATACAGGCCTGAAAGGACTGGGCTAGTGAATATAAATGAGGCTCAGAAAGTTGGACGAAGAGAGTATATTGGGATTATTGAGTCTGGTGAAGTAATTAGGGCAAAGGTTGATAGTGGAGCCTATTACTGCTCTTTGCATGTTAACGGGGTTGAAAAATCTGGAAATAAGTTAAGAGTAGTTTTTGATAATGGTCAGGTAAAAGAATTTACAGCATTTAGAAAGATCTTAGTTGCCCCAACTGGTGGTGAAAGAGAAAAGAGATTTGTGGTTCCGATGCAAATTCTGATGGGAGATGAGATAATTATAGAAGAGATTAGTCTTTCTAGTAGGACAGGTCTTAGAAATAAGTTCCTATTAGGTAGAAGGATTTTGAAGAAAGGAAATTACCTGATTGACCCGTCTAGAAGTTTCTATTTTGGGAAAGATAAAGAAGAAATCAAACAAAAATTAAGTGAAAGGAGTAAATAGTATATGAAGATCTTAATCCTTGGCGGTGCCAGCTACACAAATAAACGACTCCGGGAGGCTGCTCGTGAACGTGGCCATATTTGTCATATCAAGAGCTACAAGAACTGTTATCTTTCTGTTGAATCTGGAGAAACTAAGATATTCTACAAGGGTAAAGAGCTAGTTGGCTATGACGCAGTTATCCCGCGTATCGCTCAGAGCTACACAAAATACGGAACTGCCGTACTTAGACAATTTGAGATGAAGGGGACTTATGTCGCTGCTTCGTCTTTGGCAATAAATAGATCCAGGAATAAGCTAAGGAGTATGCAGCTTCTAGCTAAGGCTGGAGTTGGCGTCCCTAAAACAATTATTGCTAACTCTGATTCTGAAACAGACGATATCTTGGACGCTTTTGGTAAGGGCCCATATATTATTAAGACTCTAAGAGGAACTCATGGAAAAGGAGTAGTTCTTGCGGAAACTAAGAAAGCTGCAAAGGCCGTGATGCAGGCTTTCTATGTCGAGAATGTTAACTTCATGGTGCAAGAATTTATTGAAGAATCTGCGGGTACCGATATCCGTGTTTTAGTAATTGGTGGAAGAATCTATGCCAGTATAAAACGTCAGAGCTTGGATGATGAGTTTAGAAGTAATACTCATCTTGGTGCCGAAGGACGCAAAGTTAAGCTTACTGAGGAAGAAAAGAAAGCCGCAAAGAAAGCTGCCAAAGTTATGGGGCTTCCAATCTGTGGAGTCGATATGATGCGCTCATCTCGTGGTCCGCTTATATTAGAGGTTAATAGTAGTGCCAGCATTATGACTCCAGAAAAGATTACCGGCAAAGATATCGCTACCAAGATCATTAAATACGTCGAGAACAACGCCAAACGCGGCCAGAAGAAAGATAGAGTCGGAGCGTAAACGAGGCTCGCAATATAAGTATGCGGGGTATAAGGCTTAACGAACCAATTCCTATTACGGAAGTAGCTCGTGTAGAGGCGGGTGATCTTTTGTCAATAAATGGCTATCATGGTGCTTGGTACCCCTGGGATAGGCTCCATGCAGTCATTTCCGATGTACTGGGGTTAAGTGGACTACCTCTTGAGCCAACTAGATACTTAGCTGAAGAGATACCTAATGAGCATACACACGTTTGGCATACAGATAGTGGTGAGCAGTTCTTTAATACACCTGATATATGTTTATATGCAAACAGGCGTCCAGCACAAGTTGTAAGGGGCGAGGTTCCCATATTAACTAACGCCGATTGGAAGAACTTCAGTCAACCAAATCTTGTAGTTGAGAAGGCTTTAGAAACTGGTACTGCAGAAATATTCACCCTGACACCAAATGTATACTACCTCTTAAGGAGCCCCGCCATCCACCGTGGCCCGGGTCCAACTGACGATGACAACGGGGGGCTAAGACTTTCGGCGAGGTGGATGCAGTGATTATTGTTGGGGATAGTAACTCTGTTTTTATTGAGATGGTTGGCTTTAGTAACATCGCTCAACCTGGCTACAGAGTCAAAGATGTCCTAGCCCAACTTCACCATCTTGAAGCTGCTAACATACTTATTGTTGGGGTTGGAGTAAATGACTCTGCAACTATTACCGATATAGAATCGCATAATAAGATTGAGCCAAATATTGATGAATTTAAAGTAGACTACCAAGAGCTCCTAAATATAGCTAAAAGGAAGTTCAATCAAGTAATTGTTATGGGTCTAATTAGTTCAACAGAAGAAGAGGTTGAACTAGAAGATGCCAGTATAAAGTACAAAAATGAGTCCATTAAGAAGTTTAACGAAGTTATTAGAGATCTATGCTTAGATAATGAAATAGAATTTGTTGATCTACTTCCCTACTTTTTAGGCAAAGAGAAGGAGTTATCGGTAGATCATATCCACCCAAACGAAGCTGGAAAAGAGATTATTTTAGACGCTATACTAAAGCAGCTTTGATGCGGCGGATACCGGCCGAGCTAGACTCCTCTTTTAAGATTTTAAACTTCTTGCCTTCTTCGCCTAATCTTCCAGTGTGCTCAACATGAGGTCCTCCGCAGATCTCTCTTGAGTAGTTCTCGCCATCCGGATCTCCGACTGTGTAGACCTTAATGACGTCTCCGTACTTATCACCAAAGGCTCCCATGACTCCATTAGCTAGAGCCTCTTTGGTGTTTTCTTCGCGCCAAGTCATTGGCCAATCTTTTTTTATTTGATCATTGACCATGTTTTCTACCGCTGATATTTGCTCTGGAGTCATTTTTTCTGGATGAGAGAAATCAAATCTTAATCTCTCCGGAGTAATGTTAGACCCCCTTTGGATGACATGCTCTCCTAGTACATTTCTAAGGGCTCGGTACATTAAGTGTGTAGCGGTGTGATATTTGACAACAATGTCAGAAT
>JAKOXJ010000050.1 GCA_029781075.1 bacterium
GTATAAATTACGAGGCACAAAGTAATATTGAACTTTTGAGGCTCAGTATTACTGGGGCATCAATGTGAAGGTTTTGTGAGAGAAACGCTTTATCATCGATTAAAGATTAAGTATTCAATTTAGCCCCCTATTTTTAGAGGACCAAATTTAAGACAATCAACATCTATCTCGTATACATCAGGAGGAAATACTGTCGAGTTAGAAGCTGAAGTTGGGTACTTAACTCTAGACGTTAGACACCAATAATCTACAGTATTGTTTATCTTGGACCACCAAAGTGGCCCATAGTTAAAACAGCTACCATTTTATGGCGGATTCTAACTTTTTTTTCTCAAAATCATAAAATGATATACTAAATTACTATCAGATCTACAAAAGGGGTAGTATTTAGAACTAGAGTGCTAAAAAAAGTAGTTTCTTCTAAAGTAATGGTTTATAGGCTGCGGGGCATGGTGCAAAAACACCTTATGACGAGTATATTTGCTATTCACAATCATCAAAAAAAAGTAAAACAGCACCCTATCAGGAGAATATCCTATCTTGCCCTATTAATCCTTGCCGTAGCTATACCGGTTGGCAGCCGAAAGGTCTTTGCTTCTGGCTTTGACACTACTGCTCAACTGTATGTAGACGGGCAAAGTCTCAACATAGCCAGTAATGCTAAAACAGTAAAAGATGTTATAGATGCTGCTGGAGTCAAACTTAACGAAAAAGACGTAGTTGAGCCTAGCCTTGAGACAGAAATAACTGACGGCTATAAGATTAATGTCTATAGGGCAGTACCAGTTATTATCCAGGATCGTGGTGCTAACGTAGAGATAGAAACTGCCCAAAAAACTGCTGAAGGGATAACAAAAGAGGCTGGTATAGCGCTAAACCCAGAAGATGATCATCAGATTGTAGCTTCAGATATATCTGCAGAAGACCTAAAGCCTGGTCTAACTCTAAAACTCGATCGTGCTGACACGGTTAATCTCAATCTATATGGAGCAGTTACTCAGCAAAGGACCCAAGCAAAAACTGTGCAAGAGTTCTTAGATGAGAAATCTATTAAGTTACAGGAGGGCGATACTCTAGTGCAGAGCCCAGACCAAGCCATCGCCGATGGAGCCTCTATAGAAGTCAGAAATGACAGCAGAGAGGTCCAGGTAGTGGATGAAGAGATACCTATGCCAGAGGAAGTAATAAAGGATATCAATAAAGATGTCGGCTATAAAGAAGTCCAATCTCCAGGATATGCCGGACAAAAGAAAGTTACCTATGAAATCAAAAAAGTTAATGGAAAAGAGGTTTCTAGATCTGTTGTAAACGAAGAGATTATTAAACCTGCCCTAAAGCAAACTACAGTTGTTGGTGCCAAGAGAGTTAGTGGACCTAATAATAACGTGAGCGCTAGAGCAAAAGAATTAATGACCTCAGCAGGCATATCAGAAGGTGACTGGAAATATGCAGATTACATTATAACCAAAGAAAGTGGATGGAATTATAGTGCCGTGAATAGGTCTTCAGGGGCATATGGTCTTTGCCAGACTATGCTATCAGTTCATCCAGTGCCTTCAGACTTCAAGACCAACCCAGTAACTCAGTTAAGATGGTGTAGTAATTATGCAAATAAATATGGTGGCTGGAAAGGCTCATATGATAGGTGGATGGCTAAGCATTGGTGGTAGGGTTGATTTGTTCTAACTAAATGTTTAAGCTTAACTTTAGGAATTAGTAAATAATCTAGCAAATATGAAAAAACCAGCAGATACCAAAATAGCAATTATCGAAGATCAAGAAGAGATCGCAGAGATGTATAGGTTCAAGTTTGAGTCTGAGGGCTATCAGGTTGAAGTCGCCGAAAATGGTGCAGTTGGGTTTAAAATGGTAAAAGACTTTGGACCAGATATTGTCCTATTAGATCTTATGATGCCCGTACAAGATGGACCAGAAACACTAGACCAATTTAAGTCTGCTGGTATAAAAGTACCTGTAGTAGTACTAACTAATCTAGGGAAAGAAGAGGCAATGAAACGCATCAGAACACCGGATAACATCGTAGACTTCCTTATAAAAGCAGACTGCACACCTAAACAAGTAGTAGAAAAGATCCAAGCTCTACTAGAAAAAGTAACCGCCTAAAATCATAATCCAACGCTAAGCTCCAGACTCGTTCTTAAGCTTAATTTTCTGTTACAATTAAGCTTAAGTAAACTCACCTTGAGACCACTTATGCCAGAAGATTTTTTAAAAGAGCTTAATCCGGCTCAGTATGAAGCAGCTACCAGCCTGGATGGACCAGTACTCGTACTGGCTGGGGCAGGCTCCGGTAAAACAAAAACACTTGTCTATAGGATAGCCCATCTACTTAGATCAGGTGTTTATCCATCTCAGATCCTAGCTGTTACCTTTACCAACAAAGCCGCCAAAGAAATGCGCGAACGCATTGAACAGCTAGTAAGTACCCTTAGCGGTGGTCAGAATACAGACTTTACACTACCATTTCTAGGCACATTCCATAGTATCTGTGTAAGAATTCTTAGAAGAGATGGGCAACATATTGGCATACCCTCCAACTTTGTCATTTATGATGACGGGGATAGGATGCAACTAATCAAACAAATCCTAAAGAATAGTCTAAAGGTTCAGGACTCAAAACAGGCCAGACCAATCCTAAGCCTAATTTCTAAGATGAAGAATGATGGCCTAACTCTTGATGATTTAAACTTTAATGCTAAAACCCCAATAGAAAAACTAACTGCTGAGGCTTGGCCAATCTACAAGAAGAAGATGGATGATCTAGGGGCGCTAGATTTTGATGATCTGATTATAAAGACAGCAGAACTGTTCAGCACTTCAGAAGAGGTTAGAGAGGCCTATAAGAGCCGTTTCAAACATATCCTAGTTGATGAGTATCAAGACACAAATCCGATACAGTATAAGCTTTTAAAGTCACTTACAGAAGAAAAAAGCAACATCTTCGTCGTAGGTGATGATTGGCAGAGCATCTATAGTTGGCGTGGGGCAGACTACAGGATAATACTTAACTTTGAGCAAGATTTTCCGGGGGCTAAAGTAATTAAGCTAGAGCAGAACTACCGCTCTACTCAAAACATCCTCGACGCAGCCCATAAAGTAATTACTAAAAACTCTTCACGTTCTAATAAGAAGTTATTTACAAAGGAAGGAAGTGGTAAAGAGGTTGAGTTACTCCAAGCAAGCTCCGAGACTCATGAAGCCGAAATGATTATCACCAAGATGCGTGATCTAATGGTTGAAGAAGGCCGTCAGTGGAAGGATTTTGTCGTTCTATATAGAACAAATGTTCAGTCACGTTCTTTTGAAGAAGCCTTTATGCGTACTGGAACTCCCTATCAAATCGTTGGTGGCATTAGATTCTACGAGCGCAAAGAAGTAAAAGATCTCATTAGCTATCTAAGATTCATTTTCAATCCAAATGATTCAGTTTCATTTGACAGGATAATAAATATACCAACAAGAGGAATTGGCGCTAAGAGCATTCTATCCATTCAGAATTTATCAACCACAAAGGGCTCTCTTTCCTGGGCATTAGAGTGTCTTGATGAATGCCCGGGTCTTTCTGGAAAAGCCTTAAGTTCTGCAAAAAAATTCTACGAAAAAATTGAAAAGATTAGATCAGAGATTCATAAAAATAATGTTGCCGACATAATCCAAATAGTCATTTCACAGTTTGGCCTAGACGAATTTTACAATGACAATACTCCCCAAGGAATAGAGCGCTTAGAGAACCTAAGAGAGCTTGCCAGTGTAGCTACTTCACAAGGTGCTACAGACCTAGGGACATTCCTAGAGGACATTGCTTTAGTGTCTGATCTTGATTCTTTAAGCTCTGGTGGTGACACGGTCACTCTTATGACCATTCATGGTTCCAAGGGCCTCGAATTCCCAGTAGTTTTTGTGGCAGGACTGGAAGAAGGCTTATTCCCGCATTCTAGAGCAGCCTACAGCCAGGATGAACTAGAGGAGGAGCGTAGACTTGCTTATGTAGCTATGACACGCGCCAGAGAGGCTCTCTACCTCGTTTATGCCACTAGACGTATCATTTATGGTAATCTGCAAAATAACCCGCCTTCTCGCTTTATCACAGAACTTTTAGACGAAGATATCATTAAAGTTGCTCCAGGATTCAGTTTAACCCCAACGAGTATACTATTTGGAGGAGGACAGCCTTACGGTAATAATATATTTAAAGAAGCTGAGCAGGTTAATAAAACTCTCTCCCAGTCAGATGAAATATTTAAACCAGAGGTTAAAGAAGAGACTAATAATAATCTAAAAGAAGGCTCAAAAGTATCACATCCGAAGTTTGGTATCGGAACCGTAGTAGAAATAAGCGAACCGATGGCTACCATAGTCTTTCAATCTGGGCCAAAACAACTACATTTAGAATACGCACCACTCTTACTGGTATAATTTGTATTAATATGTCAGGAGAAGCTAAAAGAGTAGACTCAAAGAATAGCTATTTAGCCGAAGATGGCTCACTTGTTCGCGATGCAAAGGAATCTTATAACGCAGCTCGCAGTAGCTGCCCCCATTCTAGAACCAACAAATTTGGTATGAGTGTTTGTGGGTTAGTATTATCCAATTCACCAAGTAATAAAACTAAACGTACTGGAACTATATCTGTGGCTGAATGTGGAGTTAATGGGGACGATATTGATAACTTAAACTGTAGTCTATTATGCCAAAAAGCGGTCGATTTCCAAGGCTAATTGTTGCTCCGCCACTGTTCTATTTCTGCATGGTGGCCACTAAGTAGAATATCTGGAATTCCGTCACCTTCAAACACTTCTGGTCTTGTGTATTGTGGATGTTCAATATGGTTTAGGTCATTTTGGAAACTCTCTTTTTCTACAGATTCTTCTCCACCAAGAACTCCAGGTAAGAGTCTTATAACACTGTCAGAAATAGTAAGAGCAGGGATCTCACCTCCAGTCATAATGTAACGCCCAATTAAGAACTGCTCGTCGACAAGTTTTACGATTCTTTCGTCATAGCCTTCGTATCGGGGGCAGAAGATAATTAGGTTCTTATTATTGCTAGAAAGACGTTTTGCCTCTTCCTGAGAGTACTCTTTGCCACGAGGCGTCGGTAGAATTACTAGTGCATCTTCACCGACTAGTCTTTTAGCTTCCTTTATAGCTTTAGAAATTGGCTCTGGCTTTAAAACCATACCATCTCCACCACCGTAAGGTGTGTCGTCCACCTGCTTCCTGGGCCCTAAGCCAAAGTCTCTTAGATTTAAATAGAAGAACTCAACAGAGCCAATTTCTAAAGCTTTTCTCATCATCCCTATATTGTTGTAGGCCTCCAAAGTCTCTGGGAATAAAGAGATATAACAAACTTTCATAAAAACTAGAATTCCTTTCTTCCATCAAATGCATGAGAAAGAGTAATCTGATCTGCGTAGGCAAGATCTACGCCAGTTGGTAGACCTCTAGCTAACCTGGTCATTTTAACCTTAAGACCAGCCTCTTCTAGCCTCTTTTGGATATAAAGAGCAGTACTCTCTCCTTCGATATTAGCATTTGTAGCTAGTATTAACTCTTCAACCTTATCATCCTTAACTCGAGCTATCAGCTCTGAGATCTTTAAATCACTAGCATGAATGCCATCAATTGGGCTTATTGCCCCACCTAAAACGTGATAAGTGCCGTTGAACTTAGAGGTCTTCTCTAGAGGGATTATGTCAAAAGGTTGCTCAACCACCATCACAATCGCTTTGTCTCTCCTGTCATTATCGTAAAGTGGGCTAACGTTCTCTTCTTCGGATATTAAAGCAAAAGTCTTTGGGCAGAGCTTAACTCTTTTATGCAGACTAGAGATCGAATCAGCAATCTCATCTAGCTTATTCTGAGGGCGCTTAAACAATGCCCAGGCATATCTTTCAGCAGTCCTAGGACCAACACCCGGAAGCAGGCTAAGCGATTCTATGAGGTCGTCTAACGCCTTAGGTAGCATATATAACTTTAGTATTATCTTATAGTCCTAAACCACCCAGTTGACCCATAATTGGCTTCAATTTCTCTTGTGCAACTTCCTGAGCCTTCTGTATAGCCTCACGCATAGTGTCCTCAAGGTTTCTCTCTAAGGATCTAAAGTCGCCATCAACCTTATCCTCGTCGATCTGGATACTTTTTAATTTCTGCTCCCCAGTCATACGGATAGAAACCATCTCGTCCTGGCTGCTTACTTCGATAATGGTCTTAGTAAGCTCTTTTTGTATTTTTTTTGCCTGTAGGGCAAGTTTGGCTTGATCTAACATAAAATCTCAAAAATCTCCTTAATTAGTAGCTATTAGTTTAGCAGTTTTGTAGGGGTAAGATCTAGTATCAAATTAAACTGCAAATTCTGG
>JAKOXJ010000077.1 GCA_029781075.1 bacterium
CTATGCAGGGCGGCACGTACTTGTTCTTCAAATGGATCATGGTCTGTAAACTCACTCATAATACAGCTATTATATAACTATATCAAGATCCATGTCAAGTATTAAATTAAACTCTTTAGATATTGGCCAGTATAGCTTCCTTTTACTTTTGCAACTTCTTCTGGAGTCCCCTCGGCAATGACTGTACCACCCTTCTGGCCACCCTCTGGCCCCATATCAATAATATGATCAGCGGACTTGATCACATCTAAGTTGTGTTCTATGATGACCATGCTATTACCACTGTCTACTAGAGTATTAAGAACTTCCAGCAACTTCTTTACATCATGGATATGAAGCCCAGTTGTGGGCTCGTCAAGGACGTATAAAGTCTTACCTGTAGCGCGCCTACTAAGCTCAGTGGCAAGTTTTACTCTCTGGGCTTCACCACCACTTAAAGTAGTTGCACTCTGACCTAGTGTTATATAGCCTAGCCCAACATCTAAGAGCATAGATAATCTTTTAAAAATATTTGGTTGAGCCTTAAAGAACTCTGTAGCATCTTCTACGGTCATCTCTAGCACATCAGCAATACTCTTACCATTAAACTTTACTTCTAGAACCTCAGACTTATATCTTTTACCATGACAAACCTCACAGGCGACGTACACATCAGGTAAAAAGTGCATTTCAATCTTGATAACCCCATCACCCTGACAAGTTTCACAGCGACCTCCAGCTACGTTAAAGCTGAATCGTCCGGCTTTATAGCCACGAACTTTTGATTCTGGTAGAGCAGTAAATAGATCCCTAAGTGGTCCGAATAATCCTGTATAAGTAGCTGGATTAGAACGCGGGGTTCTACCAATTGGAGACTGGTCAATAATGACAATTTTGTCGAGATTTTCTACTCCATCAATTCTTTCATGTCTACCACTTGGCTCGTGAGCCCTAAGAAGTTGTGCATGAAGCTCTTTAGCTAAAATATCGTTAATGAGCGTAGACTTTCCAGAACCAGACACCCCAGATATCACCACCATCTTACCTAAAGGAATCTCTACAGAAACATCCTTTAAATTATTCTCCTTAGCTCCAATTACGGCTAAAGTTAGACCATTACCTTTTCTGATAGATTTTTTAACTTCTATTTTCTCTCGACCAGCCATGTAGGCCCCAGTAATACTATCCTTATTCTTAGATACTTCCTGAGGAGTTCCAGCAGCAACAATTTGACCACCATGCACACCAGCACCAGGCCCAACATCTACTAGAAAGTCTGCCTCCCTAATAGTCTCTTCGTCATGCTCAACAACTATCACTGTATTACCCAGCTCTCTAAGATGTTTAAGAGTCTTAAGAAGCTTAGTATTATCGCGTTGATGTAGACCAATGCTAGGCTCATCAAGAACATACAAAACTCCCTCTAAACCGGAGCCAATCTGAGTAGCCAATCTTATCCTCTGAGCCTCGCCTCCACTTAAAGTCGCCGCACTTCTTGCCAAGTTTAGATAACCTAAGCCAACGTTATTCAAAAAACTCAGTCTAGATTTAACTTCTTTTAAGATTAATCTTCCTATAGCTATTTCTTTATCTGTGAAATCAATGCTATCAAAAAGGTCCACAGCAAACTCAATATCCATTTCACAGACATCCATAATAGAGTATTCGTCGATTCTGACCGCAAGGACTTCGGGCCTTAACCTTTTTCCATGGCACGTATTACATGGCTGTTCCCTCATGTATTTTTCTAGTTCACGACGCATGTTCTCTGAATCAGTTTCTTGCCAACGGCGTCTAATATTTTTAGCAACGCCTTCGAACTTAACCTCGTAACTTCCACGGCCAAAGCTAACTTTTACTTTCTTATCACTACCTTCTAGAATGATCTTCTTTTCATCAGCATTAAGCTCTCCAACTGGTTTTCTAGCATCAATTCCATGCGCCTCACAAGTTGCTAAGATCTGCTTCATCGTCCAGGCATCTGCCCCCATCCTTTGCAGTGGCCTAATTGCCCCCTCTGTAATACTTAGTCGGGGATTGGGCATTAAAAGTTCTGGATCAACCTCAAGCCTCATGCCCAGCCCAGTACATTCCGGACATGCACCTTGAGGAGAATTAAAAGAAAAAACTCTAGGTTCTAGTTCTTTTAGTCCTGCTTCTGGATGATCTGGACAAGCAAAAGCTTTAGAAAACGCATAGACCTTGTCTGTATCAGAATCTAGTACAGAAACTAAAGAATTTGTAAG
>JAKOXJ010000086.1 GCA_029781075.1 bacterium
AGAAAACATCTTGAGCTTGCCAAAAGTCAGAATCTTCCAGTAATTCTTCACATTCGTGAAGCTTTTGAGCCTTTCTTTGAGCTCGTAAAAGACTTCCCCAGCGTCAAGGGAGTTGTCCATAGTTTTTCTGACACTCCAGAAAGACTAAGTCAGATCTTAGATCTACCAAATGACTTCTATGTAGGTCTGAATGGGATAATGACATTTACTAAAGTACCGCTTCAAATTCAGTCTGCAAGAGATGTTCCACTCAATAGATTAGTCCTGGAGACTGACTCTCCCTACTTGACTCCAGCCCCGGAGCGTGGTAAAATCAACAGTATAAAGAATACGTTGCTAGTAGCAGAGTTTCTAAGTGATTTAAGAGGTGAGGGATTAGAGCATTTTTGCGGAGTAACAACAGCCAATAGCAAAAAGCTCTTTTCTATCTAAAAATACTATGTCAGCAGAAATAGCACCAACTCCAGAAGTACTTACCACCATAATACAAATTGGCGAGCTGATCGATGCAATAAGAAACGGAGTACTTCAAGATATCTAAGGATAATAAAATAATTTAGGGAGTATGGCACTATGCAACCAACCATCCAACAAGCCCTTAAAAAAATAATCCGTTCTCAACCACAGAGCGCCTCTTGGGCTGCCAAAGTCTTCCAGTCCGCCAGTAAAAAGAATAAACTGACCGAAGCTAAAAAGAAAGAGTTAATAAGACTAGAGAGCGAAATTGGCTCTAAACTTTTCGGGGAGATTCCTGCCGGACATAGAAGAGAGTTCTTCTGCCTTGATGCTAGAACCTGGGTGTGGCATGAAGAGTGGAGTGATAGCCTAGATGGTAACCTAAAATCACAAACTGTGCGCTATGAAGTCCGTGACAATGGAATACTAAAATCAGTTAACGGCCAGGACTACGCCTGGGTTCCTGCCGATGAGGCAGAAAATCTTGCCCATGCAGCTGTTCTGTACCATCAATATGTTTCCGCACAGATTTACGGCAAACCAGTTGACCCAGCCTCACCACTACCGCATATGAAGCTGACTCAGGAGTAGGCCTAACTCCAAAATAATATGGCTAAGATATACAACCTAGACCACGCTGCTGGTGCACCGTTAGATAAAAACGCAAGAAAAGCAGTATTAGGGCTAATAAATAACCCTCTCTACAATACAGACTCATCTTACGAGCCTGCCGTAAAGCTAAGAAGACAGTTATCTGATTTTAAATCAAAACTAGCAAAACTTATTGGTACAAAATCACCAAACATTTTTATTACAAAAGGTAGTTCAGATGCGACAGATATGTTATTTGAACTAATAAGTTCATCAAAGAACAGTACAGATATTGTCACAACAAACATTGAACATAAGAGCTTACTGGACAATGTCGAATTATTTCCAAAAAACAAAATCCTAGAAGTAGATCAAACTGGACTTATAGATTTAGAAAAAATAAGAGAGTTTATCGATGATAAAACTATACTTGTATCGATTCAGTATGTTAATAACGAGACTGGACAGGTTCTACCCATTAAGGAGATCTCTAAAATAGTTAAAGATATAAAAGGAGAAAGGATTAAGAAGGGCAGTGCCTTACCAATATTCTTCCACACTGATGCCTCACAAGCTGCGATAACACAGGATCTTCAGATCCCCAGACTGGGCGTAGACGCTATGAGTCTAAATGGCTCAAAGTTTGGAGCCCTACCAAACACAGGCATCCTGTATTTAAGTGCAGATATCCTACGCTGGTTAGAAAATAATAATATACAAACACCAAGTTCAAAAGAGAATCCACTTGCCGTTGTCTCTCTCTATTATTCGCTCAAACACTCTATAGAAAAGAAGAATACTGAGCTAAAAAGACTAAATCAACTAGCCCAAACCTTTTGGCAAGAGTTCAGTAGGCTTATTCCAGAGGCGGAGCTTACACCCAAAAATCTAAAGATCTGCAAAAAGCATTCTCCGCACATATTAAATATTTATATTCCAAATGTCAGTGGAGAAAGACTAGTTATCCTAGCTGGCTTAAATAATGTCCTTATCTCTACTGGTGCGGCCTGCTCGGCATCCAAAGACATACCTAGCCACGTACTTAAAGCAATCGGCTTAAATAATGAAGAGATCCAATCTTCCATTAGAGTCAGCCTAGGATCCGACAATAAATCAGAAAAGGAACTAAAAGAAGCAGCAAAAATTCTAGCTAAGCTCTGTAAAAATAAATCTGTAAAAATATCAAAGTAATCTTAAGCTATAATGGAACAGATGAGTAAGTTAGTGAAGTTGATACTGGCTGGTACCGCGCTCTATTTAGCGTTTATATTACTCACTAATGCCATTCTTATTGATAATTCTAAACCCATAAAATCAGACTATATAGTGGTTATATCTGGAGGAGATACTGCCGGAAGAACAAGAAAAGGTATAGAGCTATATAAACAAGCCTATGCCCCTAAACTCCTCTTAAGCGGCGATGCCGCCGACCCCAAAAGCCCATCAAACGCAAAAGTCATGAAAAGACTAGCTATTAATAGCGGCGTCCCAGAAGAAGACATTATTATAGAAGAAAAGAGCAAAGATACCCACGAGAATGCCATCCAAAGTATATACAAACTAATCAAAGGTGGTCCCCAGCAACAGATTATTCTAGTTACATCACCGTATCACTCGAGGAGGGCAAGAATAGAATTCCAAAAAGCCTTTGAGAACCAGACAATAGAGGCCAACATAATTAGCGTGAATGCCGACGACAAAAACTGGGGTACTTTCTGGTGGCTAAACCCTAAAAGTATTATTATAGCCTGCTTTGAACTCCTAAAACTTCCTGTAGTTGTTATAAGAAATATATAAGAACAAAATAATGAAAGATAAGAAAGTCTATGTAGGAGTTAGCGGCGGCGTGGATAGCGCTGTAACCCTCGCCTTAATTAATAAAGAGTACCAGACAGAAGCAATCTTCATGCGTAACTGGTCGAAAGATTTGCCAGGTTTTAGATGTCCATGGAGAGAAGACTGGCATGATGCCCAGAGCGTAGCCCTAACACTAGATATACCAATCGAACTTTGGGATTTCGAAAAAGACTATAAGAACAAAGTTGTTGATTACTTGGTAAGCGAGTACAGAGCCGGCAGAACTCCAAATCCAGACATCATCTGTAACCAAGAGGTTAAATTCAAGGTCTTCTTAGAACACGCCCTTGAATCTGGTGCAGACAAAATTGCTACTGGCCACTACGCAAGGATACATCGAGATGATAGGGGAAGATACTGGCTCCAAACTGCCAAAGACGAGACCAAAGATCAATCTTACTTCTTAGCCAGGATCTCCCAGGAAGCACTTTCCAGGAGCCTATTCCCACTAGGAGATCTCCAGAAAAGCCAGGTTAGAGAGCTAGCAAAAGACTTAGACCTACCAGTAGCCAACAAAAAAGACTCCGTCGGAATCTGTTTTGTTGGAGAAGTAGGTATCACCGATTTTCTAAAAAACTTTATAAATTTAGAACCTGGTCCAATTATTGATGTAGACACGGGTAAAGAACTTGGCAAACATGAAGGATCAGAACTTTATACCATTGGACAACGCCACGGCCTTGATATTAAGTCATCAGCGGAACTACCCTATTATGTAGTAAAAAAAGATACTGGTAAGAATATCGTATATGTAAGTTCTGATTTATCTAATCAAGATGCCTGGACAGATTCTATTAGGCTAATAGATGTTCATCTGCCAACTATCAATAAAGATGAAATCGGTGAATATAATAACCTAAGCCTAAGGATTCGCCACCTTGGCAAACTAGAAGAGATTGAAT
>JAKOXJ010000092.1 GCA_029781075.1 bacterium
GTTCTTCATCAGCTCAGTATGGCTCCCTTCTTCAATTATTCTGCCTTTGTCTAATACTACAATTCTTTGTGCACGCTTAACAGTTGAGAAACGGTGAGAGATTATTATGGCAGTTTTGTTACCATAGTGGGCAAAGATGTTATTAAAGATCTCATACTCAGCGTTAGCATCTACTGCAGCAGTCGGCTCATCCAATATTAGGATGTTTGAGTTGCGGTAGAAAGCTCTAGCTAACGCCACTCTTTGCCACTGACCACCAGATGGTTCAACTCCTTCTTCAAAAGAGTTATCTAAGATGGTGTTAATGCCTTTAGGAAGCTTTTCCAGAACTGGATCTAAGTTTGCAAGCTCAACGGCACGATCTAGTTCTTTCTTGGTTGGCTTTTTAGTTATTCTTCCTAGTTCAATATTAGTCTGTATGTCAAAGGGATATCGGTTAAAATCTTGGAATAGAACTCCAATTTGTCGCCAGTAGCTATCCAAATCAATTTCTTTGATATTTATTCCATTGATTAATATCTCACCTTCGGTTACATCATAAAGCCTTAGTAAAAGCTTAATGATAGTGGTCTTTCCTGCACCATTTTCGCCCACAAGCGCAAGATGCTCACCTGGATTAATAGTTAAGTTTAAGCCTTGAAGAATCTTCTCATCTGGATTTGACCTATAGGCAAATGACACATTCTTAAACTCAACGCCTGGTATGCTATGTTTAGTTAGTTTCAGAGCACCTTCTAGGCTAACTAACGCGGGTTTGTTATCAAGTAAAGTGTAGAAGTCTTTTGCATATAGAACTGACTCTGATGACTGAGTTAGTGTGGAACTTAAGTTTCTTATTGAGCTACTAAAATTGTTTAGTATACCCATATAGAAGCTGAAGTTGGCAAAACTTATACTACCTTTTATTGCTAATTGAACTAAACGTAGGTTAATCCCTAGAAAAGTTGCTTCATAGATAAAATTAGATAAGTTATCCCAATGAAAACTTGTTCGAGCATTTTTAAACTGTTTCTCATTTGCTTCATCTATGTTTTTAGCGGATATTCCCTGCAATAAGTATTTCTTTATCCCAAAGAGTTTTATTTCTATGAGACTAGACCTATTACTAAACAGATCTAGTATTCTATAGTGGCGATAATAGTTATCACCTTTTTCTGTCCAAATGTTCCAACTTAGCTTTGATCTCCTTAATTCAGCAACTATTCGTGGTATAGTGGCAATTATAATCGCCAAAATGAACCAGGGGCCAAGCGCTAATACAGAAGCAATTATGAGCAACATGTTAACAATGTCGTCGACCGCAAAAATAACAAACTCAGATAGGTTTGCAAGCGCCCATGCTCCTTTTTGATCTAGCTTTTGAAGAAGCTTTTGGTTTTTACGATCTTCAAAGAAATCTGTATCTTGAGCGGCTAGCAGACTACTCTTTGTGAGCGCAAACCACTTTTCCCATTTAACCCAAAAATACCTGTTATTTAGAACTCCCCAACTATTCAGGATATCCCTTATAATAAGTAATGCCCCTTCAAGCAGTACTAGAGGGATTAGTGAAGGCGTAGCCTCTTTCAAACCAATAGATTTTACTAGTTCACTTAGAATACGAGAAGCAACAAATGTAGTTAACAAAGTGCTTACTGACTGAGTTATTCGGCACAAAAAGTAGCCAACATAGTGTTTGGCATCAATTTGAAGGGTAGTGCGAACTGCCTTTAACGAATACCTTAAGTACTCCTTAAAAGTTAATGTACGCTCTTTTATCTTTATGATTTTTTTCATACTTTCTTGCTTATGTTTAAGTGTAGTAATTAGTGCTGTAAATAGCGAGTATATATGGTAGAATTAAGCTACCTTTAGATTATTTCTCCGCAGTAATTATAAGCGGATTTTTACCCTTAAGGGTTATTAGAATTTAATTGGAATAATCATTTTATAACTCTAGTTTTAAACTTAAAATGCAATCTAAAGATATTATACCAGATAACATAACCGACATCAAATTGGAAGGTTTACCTAACCATGTAGGTTTGATTTTGGATGGCAACAGGCGTTGGGCTAGAGAAAATGGCCTTGAGAGCACTCTACAAGGTCATAAGAAGGGATATGAGAACTTAAAGGGTCTTGCTGAATATGCCTTTGATAGAGGTATAAAAACAGTATCTGCCTATGTATTTAGTACGGAAAACTGGAACAGGAGCAAGCAGGAGGTAGATTATCTCATGAAACTGCTGCTCAGGATGATGAAGAGAGACGTTAAAGAGCTTCACAGAAAAGGTATTAAAGTTCTTTGGCTTGGTACAAAAGTTGGTTTAAGTCCAGAAGTTATTAAGGCTACAGAGGATGCTATCAGGAAAACAGAGAAGAACATAAAGGGTACACTTGCTTTCTGTTTAAATTACGGCGGTCATCAAGAGCTAGCTGATGCCACAGCTAAGATAATTAGCGAAGGCTACAAGGCAGAAGATGTCACACCAGATCTTATAGAGAAACATTTATACGCCCCTGAACTTGGTCCAGTTGATCTGATGGTTAGAACTAGCGGAGAACAGCGGCTCAGTGGTTTTAACTTATGGCGCTGTAGCTACTCTGAGCTTTATTTTACAGACAAAAGGTGGCCCGAGTTTAGCAAAGAGGATCTAGATATTGCCCTGGAAGAATTTGCTAGACGCAATAGAAGATTCGGTGGTAAT
>JAKOXJ010000030.1 GCA_029781075.1 bacterium
AACAAAAGATTCACCAGTTGCTCAGAAGCTACTAGAGACTCATTAGGTTGTTAACTTATCTTCATTTGTTAAAAACCTTGGTGCTATAATTAAACTTAAGCAAGAAGTGTAATCTAGAGAGGGTAAGGAGCTTTGGGTAAGGAAGCCAGCGCTAGCGTTGCTACAAAAAAGGAGGTTAAAAAGACCTCTGTTGGGAAAATACAAGATCTTAAGCCTTCAGATTATGTACATCTTCATAATCACTCACACTTTTCAATTTTAGATGGTCTCCAAAAGATACCAGAAATGGTCGCTAAGACTAAGGAATACGGCATGGAGGCAATTGCCGTTACTGACCATGGGACAATGGGGGCAGCCATCGAGCTCTACAAAAAAGCTAAAGCCGATGACATTAAGCCGATTATTGGCTCAGAATTCTATGTTGCAGCTCGTAAACACACCGACAAGGACAAAGATAAGGATAAAGAACGCTTCCATCTAATCTTACTTGCCACTAATGAGGCTGGTTATAAAAATCTTTGTAAGCTCACCACTATATCCTACCGCGACGGTTATTACTTTAAGCCACGTATAGATCATGATCTACTAAAGAAATATAATGAGGGCATTATTTGTCTTTCTGGCTGTATAGGAGGTGAAGTTGGAGATGCCATAAGAAACGGCCATCCCGATAAAGCTAAAAAGATAATCGAGATGTATAAAGAGATCTTCCCAAATAGATATTATCTAGAGCTCCAGGACCATGGTCATCACTGGGAGGAACAAAAGAAAGTTAATGACCAACTTCTTAAACTTTCTAAAGAGCTGGATGTGCCGGCAGTCGTGACATGCGATGCCCATTATTTAGAGCATGGTGACCAAGACGTTCATGAAGTGCTTCTCTGTGTCTCTACTGCGTCTAATCTAGATGATCCCAAAAGATTTTCTTTAAAGGATACGAATCTATTTCTAACGGACCCAAATGATATTATCAAGCGCTGGAAGGATCATCCAGAGCTCATCTTAAATACAAAAAAGATAGCAGACCAGTGTAACTTAGAATTTGAGCTTGGCAAGATCTTAATCCCGAAGTTCGAGACAGATGATGGCTCTACTGAAGAAGAGGCCTTGCATAAGATGGTTTGGCGGGGTGTAGCTTGGCGTTATGGTGGGGTCAAGCTAGAAGACAGAGATGGCTTAACCATCGAGCAGGCTAAAAAAAAGATTCCTAAAGAGATTATCGAAAGAACAGAATACGAGCTAAGTGTTATAGATAACATGGGCTTTAACGGTTATTTCTTAATTGTCCAAGATTTTATCAACTGGGGAAAAGATCAAGGGATTATTTTTGGTCCAGGTCGAGGTTCAGCCGCGGGATCAATCATTGCATATGCAATTAGGATTACAGAGATAGATCCAATTAAATATGATCTCCTATTTGAGAGGTTCTTAAACCCAGACCGTATCTCAATGCCAGATATCGATATAGATATCCAAGATTCTCGTCGTGGCGAGGTAATCCAGTACTGTGTCGAGAAGTACGGTACAGAAAGAGTTGCAAACATCGGAACTTACGGCATTATGGCAGCTCGTGCAGCCGTTAGGGATGTCGGCCGCGTTTTAGGTATTCCACTCTGGAAGGTAGATCAGTTAGCCAAAATGGTTCCACCTCCAGTGCAAGGTAGGCATATACCACTTAAAAAGT
>JAKOXJ010000073.1 GCA_029781075.1 bacterium
TGAGACAATGCAGATGCTATAGTTCCACCAAAAGCCTCAGGCCCAGGGGCTGTGGCCGTTGGCGTTGGAGGAGTTTTTATTGTTTCTTGGGGTATTAGCCTAGGTACTCTCATAATTACCTACCTAAGGGCTGGCCCATCCAGTCCCACTTATTAGAAAAATTAGTAACAGCTGTCCCAAGGTGGGTTAACCCTCCTATAATCCCAGCAGTCCTTGCTTGTCTGCCACTTTTACGAGCCACATCGGCCTGATATCTCTGAATAGATGCTCTGCTTCCATAACCCCATTGGTCTAGCATAGCATTATATCTGATTGTGGCGGCATCTTGCTCTATGCTCCACTGTGTACTGAGCAAAACATCCAAAGGACTTCCTGCATCAGGGATAAGACCAGCAGCACCAAAGGCAGCACGCTGAGCACCCTTTGTAAGCGCACCCCTCATTCTTAGTTTTCTTTCTTCTTGTGCCGCCCTTTCTGCAGCGATAGCAGCCTTGCTTTCTTCAATCTGAGCGTTGTATTCTGCAGCTTTTGCTTGGGCTTCAGCACTTTGTTGAGCAGCTCTGCCATACATTACTGGGGCAGCTACTGACATTACAGTGCCTAGCCCACCAAGGAATGCAGGAACACTACTAAATGTATTACTTACCCAGGTTGTAAGTGCATTAATGCACATCTCTATCACTCCTAACCCAAACCATCTTATAAAACTTGACTGAGGGATCAATGCCAGGATAAACTTCTTCTAAAATCTTAAATCCAACCCATTCAAGCATCTTTATCACTTCAGTGTTTTTTGAATATATTATACACTCAAGAGCATTAAACCTATTTTGCAAACTCTTCATTATTTTCTTAAAATGTTTTAAAAATATAATGCCATATTCGTTGATAAGATTTGAACATATAAGCCAAGGATACGCTCGCTTAGTTAGCTTAGACAGCTCACGAAAGCCAAATATAGCAGCAACCTGACCATCGATAGTAACAGCATATACTTCGTCGGACATGTTTATAGATTGCATTAGTGCATCTTTATCTGCCGAGCCAAACAATGCATTTAACTCAGCAATATTGCCAGGATGCATTGATTCAATTATTTGGTCTACGTGGTAATCTTGGCATACTTCAGTTTTAATCTCCATGAGCTACCCTCACAGTCCAATTCAATATATTAAATGGATAGGGATGTCTTTGCTCTATGGTAACCTGGCCATAATAGTCATATTCTGAACTAAGGTCTTCGGTTAAAACACCAGAGTACAATTCAAGATTTTCATTGGGATAATAGATAGGATACATATCATCTTCTCTGGTACCAATATAACCAAACCTGCTATCCAAAACCTGCAATATAACATTTGTAGCTCGTCGTCGAGATCCTGTTGATATGCCTTCTCTAGCTTCGTATATTAGCGGGAGAGATTGTATTGTGCCAATATATTGCAACCCAACTATAACATATGAGGCTGCGCTCTTTAGTGCGATGGCTCCATTACTTACTGTATGACCAAAGATTGGCACGCCATCAGCTAAAACAACAACTTGCTTACCATTTAAATGGCTTAACCCACTTATCGTAGTGACTGGGTCTCCATCATGTGCTACGACAGCACAATCAAGATGCATGGTTTCTGGTTTTGAACTTAGTTTTTCTATGTATCGTACATCGTTACCGTTAATATTTCTTCTAACTATCATGTATACTTCGTCTTCGGTAAGCCCTGGAGCAGATGAAATAGATTCAACAACACCACCAACGTCATGCATATGCCACGCCCACACTTCTTGCTCTTTCATATATGTTAGACCAAGAAGCTTACCGTCAGAACGAACTACCCACAACACACTCCATGGTTCCTGCTGATAGCACCAGTCAACAATTGTGTAATCATCAAAAAGATGTGTTGCGAAAATAGATAAGTCTACGCTATCATAACCATCGCTTTCAAATGAATAGGCAAGGTCACGCACTCTCTTGCCAAACTTCTGAACGAAAAGAACTGAAGCTCCAGAAATCATAGGCTCGATAGGATGGCTACCTCGGTAACCTTGACTAGATATATACATTGAATCTGGAGTGATAGTATTGCCTTCGGCGCTACCAGTAATACGCCACTCTCCTCCAGTAGTTAATACAATGAGATCTTTCAATGAAACAATGCCCTGTATCTCATCAAGCGAGCGTGAGCGTATGGGTATTTTAACAGAGTCATCTGCTTGGACAGGTTCTGAAACACCAAAATTGTTGTAATCACTAGTAACGCTTTGCCATATATCGA
>JAKOXJ010000078.1 GCA_029781075.1 bacterium
TGTTATAGAGGCCAAATCTAGAGGCATTGTTTTTTACCCAAGCTAGACAGTTGCCACTGCTAGCAAGGGGCTGGCCATTACAGGTGAGGTCTACGGCTAGGCCCCATTGGTGCATGCTTGTTCCTGTGGCGGTGGGGTAACCTAGGTAGGTTAGGCAGGCTTGATCGGCCGCGGAGCGGAATGATCCGGGTGACTTTAAAAGGTTGGTACCATTTGTGCACCGTAGTTTCTTACTAGCTAGAGATGGGTCGGTGTAGGCACCTAGTTGGTACCCGGCCGAGTTGGCGCTGTTAACAAAGTTAGTGAAATTAGTTGAAAGACCTCGGTTAACGATGATGTTGGTATTGTTTATGTTGGTAGTTGAGACATCCTCGACACTACCACGAGTACCCGTTTTACATAGTGGGGTGATCGATCCACCATTAGTGTAATTTGCGCAGTTTATATAGCTAGGGAAGTGGGCTCCGGTATCGCCTCCTTTAATAATTAGAGCAAAGAGATCTTCTTTTTTTACCCCATTTTTGTATTGGGCAAGAAGGTTATTATATTCTGTATTGCTAATAGTGCGCTGGAGGCAACCTTCGTAGCTTCTATTCGCAAAACCACTAAAGCCGGTTTTGGCGGCCTGCCTTTGGCCCTCTGAACTGTAGGCGAGTCCACGGGCGAGATCTTTAATATCGTAATTAGTCCTGATGTATCGAGCCTGCCAGTACTTGGCACCGGAGCTATCCGGGACGCGGCCCATAAAGGCAGAATAGGCACAAGAGACTACTCTGTTTGCATCTTTTTGATTGATTGGTGCGGCAAGGCTATTGAAGTATTTTACTTGGGTAAAGGCTCCAGCGAGTATTATAAGCCCAGCGATGAGGATCTTTTTACTGAGGGAGAGGTTTTTTAGGTGAGAGGTAGGGGCTACTAACTCTTTTGTTTCTTGGTAGAGAGTCTTATTAGTAGATTTTTTCTTGGAGATTTTAGGCATGTACTCTTCTTAAAGGTAGTTATGTAATAACTTTACATCAGTTTTTATATAAAGTCAATTTCTATTTCTGGAGAGTCTTGATGGCGTCCCTTAGTTCGGCGGCGAGCTCGAACTGGAGGTTGGCTGAGGCGAGCTCCATTTGAGACTGTAGGTCTTTTAGGAGGATCTTTTTTTCTGTGTCGTCCATCTTTCCCTTAGAGTTTTTTGCTAGAGTGAGCGGGTCAAGGGCATTCTTTTGGGCTTGTTCTTGGAGTTCTTTTTTGGTGAGTTTTCTTGTTTTGCCGTCTGGTGCAGAAATTATTTCTCTCAGGCCCTGGGAGATTTCTTTGGTAATTGTTTTAGGGGTAATGCCATGCTCTTCATTATATTTGATCTGTATAGATCTTCTTCTCTTGGTTTCTGAAATGGCAGCCTGCATGCTGCCGGTAATTGTGTCGGCATACATGATGACCTTTCCATCTTGATGACGAGCAGCACGACCGATGGTTTGGACGAGGGCAGATTCTGAGCGCAAGAAACCTTCTTTATCGGCATCAAGAATTGCGACGAGGCTGACTTCTGGTAGGTCTAACCCCTCTCTTAATAAGTTGATACCAATAAGTACGTCATATATTCCTAGTCTCAGATCTCTTAAGATGTCTGTTCGCTCGACTGTGTCAACATCGCTATGTAAATAAGCAGCTTTTATACCTAAATCCTCGAGATGTTCGGAAAGATCTTCGGCCATACGTTTAGTTAAAGTTGTAGCTAGAACGCGCTGGCCCTTCTTGATTGTTTCTCGTATGACTTCGATTAAGTCATCAACTTGATGCTCGGTTGGTCTAATTTCTATTTCTGGATCTAACAAGCCGGTCGGTCGGATGACTTGTTGGGCGGGTTCGGGATCTTTCTCTAGCTCATAAGGTCCTGGAGTAGCTGAGACATAGATAGCTTGGTTTACGTGGTTTTCGAATTCGGCAAATGTTAGTGGGCGATTATCTAGCGCGCTCGGAAGTCGGAAACCGTGCTCAACCAGGACTTCTTTTCTGGCGCGATCTCCATTATACATTCCTCTAATTTGAGGGAGAGTCATGTGGCTTTCGTCGACGATCATTAAGTAGTCATCTGGGAAGTAATCTAAAAGTGTTGCAGGCTGTTCTCCAGGTGCTCTGTTGGTTAGGTATCTAGAATAGTTCTCGATACCTTTAACGAAGCCTGTTTCGCGCATCATTTCTAGGTCGTGCTCGACCCTTTGTTTGATTCTCTGGTGCTCGATGAATTGTTGAGATTTTTTGAACTTTTCTGCTTGGAGCTGGAGTTCTTGTTCTATTTTGCCCAGTGCACCATTGAGTTTTTCTCGAGGGGTTACATAGTGGGAAGATGGGTAGATAGTCAGTTCTTTTGGGGAGTTGATAACCTCTCCGGTTAATGGATTGATTATCTTTAAGTTCTCTACGTCGTCTCCGAAGAATTCGACACGGTAAGCGATTTCCTCTCCGGCTGGGATGATATCGACGACATCTCCTTTGGCCCTAAAAGTTCCACGCTCCATGGCGTAGTCATTTCTTTCATATTGAATATCAGTGAGATGTCTTAAGAACTTGTCGTATTTTCTTTTTTCTCCGACTTTAAGACGGATGGCCATATCGCCATAGTCTTCGACAGAACCAATGCCATAAATACAAGAAACTGAAGCAATTATGATTACGTCTCTTCTTGATAAAAGAGATGAGGTTGCCGCATGTCTCAACCTGTCGATCTCTTCATTGATCTTAGAGTCTTTTTCTATAAAAGTATCTGAGGAGGCTATGTAGGCTTCTGGTTGGTAGTAATCAAAGTAACTTACAAAGTAGTGAACGGCGTTTTCTGGAAAGTAGGATCTGAATTCAGCATAGAGCTGGGCAGCTAGGGTCTTGTTATGGGAGATTATTAGAGTGGGCTTGCCGGTTTCTTGTATAAGATTAGCCATGGTAAACGTTTTTCCGGAGCCTGTAACACCTAGGAGAACCTGTTCTTTTTTACCTGAGTTTAATCCAGTTAGTAGTTTTTGGATAGCAGCAGGCTGATCTCCGGTTGGTTTATACGCGGAGTTTAGTTTAAATTTGTTCTCTTTAGAGTCTTTATTCACCCCTATATTTTAGCATGACCAGGGGTATATGTTTAGCAATCTTTATATATAGTGTAAACTTAAGGGTAATAATATGCCAAAGAAAAAACCTGTTAAGAAATCTGCAAGTAAAACTGCTAAGAAGTCGGCTAAGCATGGAGTGCCTGGTGGGTTCTGGCAGCAGGTCATGGCTTTTATGGCTTTAGTTTTTGCTCTGGTACTAATACTAGCTATCGTAGGTGCAGGTGGTGGAGCGCCGGATGAAATCTTCAAAGCCTTTAGAAGTCTAATAGGTCTGATCGCGTTCGTAATACCTTTTATTATTATTTATCTGGCGTTGAAGAAGATGTTTGCCGAGGGGAATATGCTACCAGTAAGTGTGCATTTTGGATTTGTGAGTTTTGTTGTGGCTTCGAGTGCGATGGTGGCGGTGACTTTGAGCGAAGGGACTCGTGTGCAGAACTCTGGTGGTGAGGTAGGGAAGACAATCTCACAAAGCACGCTTAACTTCTTGCATCCGGTGGCAGCATTCTTTGTATTTTTAAGTCTGACAATTGTGAGTCTAATGTTCATTTTTAAGATCCAACCAAAAAAGTTGATCGAACTCATAATGAAGTTGTTCAGACCGAGAGAGAATACAAAAGTTAAACAGCATGACGATAGTGAAGATGAGTCTGGTATGGCTCTTAATAAACCTTCTAAATTGAAGTTGAACAGGGGTGTAGAGGTAGAGGATGGTTCTAGCGATAACTTTGGTGAAGTTGAGGTTAAGGAACCAGAAAGCTCTCAGAGTTTTAAAGAGAGGCTGGGGGCTATTAAAGGCGGCATGAGACCAGAGAGTGATGGTAGTGTCGAATCGAAATCTGCTTTGACGGCAGTCGAAGATGAGGGCTGGGAGTTCCCGGATGTTGATCTTCTAGATAATAAGACATTTAAGGCAGACGCCGGTGATATTACAAAGAATGCCAAGATTATCCAGGACACGCTGTCTGACTTTAAAATTGACGTGGAGATGGAAGAAGCTAATGTGGGACCAAGGGTGACTCAATATACATTGAAGCCGGCAGCGGGGGTTAAGCTCAACAAGATAACATCGCTCGACACAAATTTAGCCTTGAATTTGAGTGCAAGTTCTATACGTCTAGAGGCACCAATCCCAGGTAAGGGTGCAGTTGGCGTGGAAGTCCCTAACAAGAAGAGCGCAATGGTGACGATGAGGAGCATTTTAGAGAGTAAAGAATGGAAGGCAGCTGGTGAGCCACTAGCCTTTGCAATTGGTAAAGATATAGCGGGACATGCCGTTATCGGTGATTTGAGTGGAATGCCGCATCTATTGGTAGCAGGTCAGACTGGATCTGGTAAGTCGGTGATGATAAATACTTTGATATCTTCACTTTTGTTTAGGCATAGTCCAGCAGAGGTAAAATTGATCTTAGTAGACCCTAAACAGGTGGAGCTTGCTCCTTATAATGGGATTCCACATTTATTGACTCCAGTGATTGTGGAGCCAGAAAAGACTCTTTCTGCCCTTAAGTGGGCGGTTAACGAGATGGAGAGAAGATATTCTTTGCTTGCTGAGCATGGACATAGAAATATAAAGGGATATAACGGTGATAAGAAGATTGAAGAGAGCATGCCTTATATAGTCATCGTTATTGATGAGCTAGCTGATTTAATGATGGTAGCGGCAAGAGACGTTGAAGGTTTAATAGTCAGAATTGCCCAAAAGGCTAGGGCGGTTGGTATACATTTGGTACTCGCAACTCAGAGACCAAGCGTTGATGTTATCACTGGGCTTATTAAGGCAAATATACCAGCAAGAATTGCCTTTACAGTAGCCTCTCAGGTAGATTCCAGGACCATTATTGATCAGGCTGGGGCAGAGAAGCTTCTTGGTAAGGGTGATATGCTAATTACTACAGCGCAGAATCCGAAGCCGAGACGTGTTCAGGCAGCCTGGATTGATGACCCTGAAGTTACTAAGGTGATTAATCAGATTAAGACTCAGCGACCTCCAGAGTATAATGATGAAGTCGTGGCGCAGCCAGTCCAGCTAAATGGTAAGGGTGGAGTAGTATTTGATGGTGGAGGTACTGGCGATAGCGACGACGATATGTATAACGATGCAGTCGCAGCAGTGATGGCGGCTGGCAAAGCATCAGCTTCACTCCTGCAAAGAAGGCTAAGGGTTGGATATGCTCGCGCAGCTAGGTTGATGGAGGAGATGGAAGAACAAGGGG
>JAKOXJ010000002.1 GCA_029781075.1 bacterium
ATAACACACTAACGAGGAAGAAAGAGGAATTTAAGACTTTAGAGCCGGGTAAGGTGAAGATGTATACCTGTGGTATTACGGTTTATTCTCATCC
This sequence comes from bacterium, assembly GCA_029781075.1. GTDB lineage: Bacteria > Patescibacteriota > Saccharimonadia > Saccharimonadales > HK-STAS-PATE-42 > HK-STAS-PATE-42. The sequence goes on from JAKOXJ010000002.1 coordinate 95, forward strand.
GCAGATTGGTAACTGGGTTGCGTATATTTATTCTGACGTTCTGACTAGGACTTTACTGGCGGCTGGATATGAAGTTGAGCGTGTACAAAATATTACAGATGTTGGTCATTTGGTAAGCGATGATGATGCTGGTGAGGATAAAATGGAGAAGGGTGCCAAGGCCGAGGGTTTAACAGCGTGGAACGTGGCGGATAAATATATAAAGATTGCTGATGAAGAGGCTTTTGAAAAGCTTAAGTTACTGAGGCCAAACAAGATTGTTCGAGCTACAGATTTGATCAGTGAACAAATTGAGTTTGTTAAGGGTCTGGAAGAAAAAGGTTTTACGTATGTTATTGAGGATGGAGTTTATTTTGATACATCCAAACTTGATGATTATGGTAAGTTAGCAAAACTAGATATTGAAGGCCTTGATGCTGGAGCGCGAGTTGATGTCGGTGGTAAAAAGAATAAAACTGATTTTGCTCTGTGGAAGTTTTCTCCAAAAGATCAAAAAAGAGACATGGAATGGGATTCGCCGTGGGGTAAGGGCTTCCCGGGTTGGCATTTAGAATGCTCTGTAATCGCCAGGGAGAATCTGGGTGATCAGATTGACTTGCATACTGGTGGAATTGATCATATCCCGGTACATCATACAAACGAGATTGCTCAGACTGAGAGTTTGACGGGTAAAAAACCGTTCTCGCAGTTCTGGTTCCATAATAACTTTTTGAAAGTTGATGGAGAGAAACTGGCTAAATCTAAAGGCAATAGTTATCTTTTGAGTGATATTGAGGAAAGAGGTCTCAGCTTGGATGCCTTTAAGCTTCTGGTTCTATCTAGTCACTACAGGACCGAAGGAAACTTTACTTGGGAAATTCTAGAAGCCGCACAAAATAGATTAAACAACTGGCAAGCTGTAATTGATTTAACATGGCAGTCAGTTAATGACTCTAAAGAAACTGATATGGACCACACGAGCGGTGGAGATTTTAGGGAGGATCTACTTAAAATACTCTCTGATGACCTAGATACTCCAAAAGCTCTGGCGTTTATAGATAAGACCCTAGATGATTTCCGCAGAACCCATTTTTGCGATATTTGTTTGCATGCAGTAGCTATGGCGATTGGTGATACCTTAGGTGTTGATTTAAGCATTGAGGATATTTCAGATAAGCAGAAGGAACTACTTGAGAAGCGTCAGCTTGCTCGTGAGAATAAAGATTTTGCTGAGAGTGACAGAATTAGGGATGAGTTGAGAAATCAGGGTATTGAAGTAAAGGATACTGAGAGTGGGCAGATTTGGAGTAGAGTCTAGGCTATGAACAGACATGACATAGAATATCTTTATAGAGATCCAGAACGTACAAATAATGTTGCACTAGTTACGCTGGAGGGGATTAGTAGAGTTATAGTTGACCTTGCATACCCAGATTATTATGAGGTTATCTCAGGATCGGGAGTGTTTATTTCTACTGATTATCCAAATGGTGATGAGCCATTGAGACACGTTAACTTAACTCCTGGTGACCATTTCGTAGTTGATAGGAATAGGTTTTATAGATTTAAGGGTGATTTAGTAATGCTTAGAACTAGCAAAACTTTTAGGGAGGATTGGGCGTTTGCTGATTTCCCTTAGAAAATGCTATAATAACAGGTACATCAAGTTTATCTTGAGGAATCTGACTGTAAAGAGATTCTTCTACCGAAAGTAAAGGACGGTAACCAAAAGATATGAGTAAATATGAGATGGTAGTTGTTCTATCTACCGAAAGTAAAGATTTAAAGAAGCAGATTGATGCACTTGTTGCAGAAGCTGGTTTTAAAATTGCTGAGCAAGAAGAGCTCGGGGTAAAAGCTCTTGCCTATAAGATTAACGGCGAAGAGACTGGAGCTTACCATAAGCTAATCTTAGAGGGTGAAGGTTCTGGTATTAAAAAACTAGAGTTTGAACTAAACTTAGAGGAAGGTGTTCTTCGTCACCTGATCATTGCACTAACACCTAAGCTAGAAAAGGTTAGGGCTCAGATGGCAGTGGTTAGAACCGAGATTCAGGCAAAGGCCAAAAAAGACCAGAAAGAAGAAGACACCGCGAAGTAATTAATATTCGAAGGGAATAAATATTATGGCAAAAAGTTTAAATCAAGTAACACTGCTAGGTAGATTAACTAGAGATCCTGAGCTAAGGCAGACTCCTAACGGGGCTAGCGTAGCAAGTTTTTCTATGGCACTAAATAGAAGTTATAAAGATTCTGCTGGTGAATGGCAGGAACAGACTGATTTTATCGACTGTGTCGCATGGGGTCCTCTTGCTGAGAGACTTGAGAAAATGGTTAAGCGTGGTCAAAGACTACTGGTTAATGGTCGCTTGAGTCAGAGAAGTTGGGAGCAAGATGGTCAAAAGAGAAGTAAGGTCGAAGTAGTTATTAATGATATGACTTTGATTGAACAGGCTGGAGATCAAGGTGATTCTAGCTTTGGTGGCGGATCTGATGAGGGAGTGCAAACTTCTCCGTCTAATGATGTAGTCGTAGAAGACATAAGCGATGAAGAGATTGATCTAGATTCAATCCCATTTTAATAAATAGGTAATAAGGGAATAAAAGATAATGAGTGATAAAAGACCAAGTGTA